>CANFGS010000001.1 GCA_947446595.1 Neisseriaceae bacterium
TCTACATTGGTATAACATGAAGCGAGTACATCAACGATTTAACAATAAACTTACGCCATTTGAATATCACTTGGAGCTTACCAAAAATGTTAAAATAGTAGCTTAATAAATATAAAATGATTTTCCAGTATGTACTTGGCTCTTACAAATCTTGATAAAAATAATATTAGCATAGGGTAATGGTGTATAATAAACCACGTTTGTGCTATACATTATAATTTTAGAGGTAACTAATATGAAATCAATGATCATTAGGCTAATTTTTTGGTGTTTAATTTATTTGGGCTTAAATAGTTGCACTCAATCACCACCTTCAGATATCCCTACGAAAACTGAGGTGTTTTCAAGTAATAATCAGGGATTAGTATATCAAGGTGCTGATCTATTAGCTGGAGACCAAATTTTTCATACTTGCTCTGATCCTTCTAGTATTCAAACAATGGTAATAGATCAAAATGACGATATATATATAGGTACTGAAGTAGGTAATATATACAAAATCCTTAAAGGTACTTCTGTTTGCACTCAGCTAGGTGGAGGTTCAAGTCCAGTAACTTACCGTAAGGCAATTAACTCTATTACAGTTGATACAAATGGTAATGTTTATGCTGTTTCGAATTGGCGAGTTTTCAAAATATCTAAAGGTTCTTCTTGGGAGTGTTTAGGGGGAGGTAATGATGGGTATTATTTTAGCTCTGTTGCAATAGATGGTAGTAATAAGATTTACGCGGCTGGAAGAAGTCCAGGATGCGTAGGTTTGGGGGCATGTGTATATCAAATTAATGGCAACACTTTCACACAACTAGGTGGTGGTACTTCAAGTCCTGATGATTCAATGGTTAATTCTATTGCAATAGATAGTCGTGGTAAAGTTTATGCTGGAACATTAGGGCCACGTAGTATAAATGGAAGCGTATATGAAGTTAACTCTGAATCTTGGGTACAGCTAGGTGGTGGTGCAAATCCAGATCCATTGCAGCAACAACGTGCAATAGGCCCTCAAATTACACTTGTAAGAGTTGATGTTAGTAATAATATACATGCTATTACCAGTATAGGTAGTGTATATAAAATAGATCAAGAAACTTCCTCTTGGAATAAACTAGGTGGTGGCAGTTCAAGTCCTGATGGAACTTTTGTTATTTCTGCCGTAATAGATAGTAGTGGTAATGCTTATGTAGCTACACAGGCAGGGAATATATTTAAAATGTCCCAAGGAGCTTCAGATTGGGTTCAAATAGGTGATATTTCAGGTCTTGGTGGTGGGTATGTTAATTCTATTGCAGTAGATAGTAATGGTAATATTTATGCTTCTACATATAATGGAATTATATACAAAATTATGAAATCAGCTAATACGTGGATACCTGTAATTGGAGTTTCTGGTTCTATTGATGGTTCTAGGATTAACTCAATGTCTTTAGATACCAAAGGCAATGCTTACGTGGGTACTAGAAAAGGTAATGTATACGAAAGAACTCGAGGAGCATCTTCTTGGACGCAGCTAGGTGGTGGTAAATCAAGCCCTAGTTTCGCCGTTAATTCTATTGCAGTAAGTAGCAATGGTAATGTTTATGTTGGAACAAGTGGAGAATTCTATATTAATGAAGAATTCCATGTTAATGGAGGTATATATGAAATTACCAAGGAATCTTGGATACAGCTAGGTGGTGGTTCAAATCCAGATTCAGGTTATAATAGATGGTCGCAAGTTCAATCCATCCAGGTTGATATTATGGGCAATATTTATGCCTCTACTGGAGTGGGTAATATATATGAAATACCTCAAGGAGCATCTTCTTGGACACAACTAGGTGGTGGATCAAGTCCTGATGGAACATATGCTAGTTCTATTGCAATAGATATTAGTGGTAATGTTTATGCTGGAACATTTGGTGGTAGTGTATTTAAAATATCCAAAGGTGCATCTTCTTGGACTCTATTAGGTGGTAAATCAAGTCCTGATGGTTCACCAGTTCATTCTATTGCAATAGATAGTAGTGGTAATGTTTATGCTGGAACAGTCGGGCCACGTGGTATAAATGGAAGTGTATATGAAGTTACCGCTAGATCTTGGAGGCAGTTAGGTGGTGGTTCAAACCCAGATAAACCTAATCTTGTTGGGTTTGGCCCATTAGTTCAGACAGTCCAGGTTGATAATAGTGGAAATGTTTATGTTGGGACTGGTAGAGGTAATGTATATGAAATTCGTAAAGGAGCGAATGAATATACAAATCTTCATTATGGTAATGGAGCATCTGTTACATCAATTGCTATAGAATCTACTCATTAAGTAGTTACGGGTAAGCTATTAAATGGTGGGGCAAGCTACTGCTGCCCCATGCAAACTCAAATAAAATTATTTAAACCTTGATTAGACTCAATGCTATATATATTGAACCTGAATAAACTATACTAGTTTATATTTTGTCGAGCAATAAGGGCAAATAATCTCATGACTAGGCTCTTTTTCAATTTGTAAAAAAACCCGAGGATGTGAATTCCAGCTAAGCATATTAGGTCTTGGACAGCATAGCGGCAGGTCTTTTTCTGTTATTTCAATATGTGTTCTAGTGTTTTGATGTTGTTGCATAATCTTTGTCTCCGTTAGTTATAGTTTTTCAATTAATTGTGGCACTATTTCAAATAAATCCCCTACAATCCCATAGTCAGCATGTTCAAAAATAGCTGCGTGTCCATCAGTATTAATAGCAATCACTGTTTTTGAATCTTTCATTCCAGCAATATGCTGTACCGCACCTGATAACCCAACTGCTAAGTATAATTCTGGAGCTACATTAACTCCAGTTTGTCCTACCTGAGTATCATTGTTAGCATATCCAGCTTCAACTGCAGCCCGAGTTGCGCCAACTGCTGCATTTAGTTTTTGGGCTAGAGGGCGAATAAGGCTATCAAATGATTCCCTAGATCCTAATGAAATTCCACCACTAACAACTATTTTAGCACTGCTAAGATCAACTGATTTATCAACTACATTATTAGATATATATTTTATCTTATCACTAATAGGGTTGGTATATTTAATTTCTGTTATAGGGCATATAACATCTGATATTGATTTATTAGCTTCAAAATTATTAGTACGAATACTTAGTAGCTTTGTATCTTCAAGTGATTCAATCTCAACTAATACATTTCCAGCATAGATGAATTTCTTAAACAAATTGGGAGATATAATTGATACTACCTCACTTATTTGTCCTATTTCCAATATCCCTGCAATTCTAGGAAGTAGGTTTTTACCAAAGCTATCTGAAGCTATCAATATATGGGTATAGTTTTTACAAATTTCAGCTAGCTGATTGGCTATATTTTCAACTAATAGATTATTAAGTGTAGGATTGTCAATGCTTAATACTTGATTAACATCAGAGAGTTTAGCAATTTCATTACTTATATTCTGTAAATTGTGTCCAAAAGTAATCACATCAACTGGTGCTGATAAAATATTTGCAGCTCCAAGAAGATTGTATAAACTAGGGTTGATATGATTATTTACAACATTACTAATAACCAAGGTTTTCATTATATGGATTCCCTTATAGTACTAATTAGCTCATCAAAATTATTTAGCATCATACACTGTTTTTTAATTTCCCCATCAATAGCCTTGATAAGGCGAGTACTAGGCTTAAATTTGATATTTAATTCTTCAAGGGTAATTGTATGTATGGGTTTTTTCTTTGCCATCATAAGATCAGGTAATTTAATAAACCTAGGTTCATTAAGGTGTAGATCAGCTGTTAATACAGCTGGAAGTGTGATTTCTAATGTCTCAGTACCATTCTCAATTTCACGATTAATCGTTGCTTTGTTATCAACAACATTAACGTGAGATACAAAAGTTCCTTGTGGGTAATTAAGCATTCCAGCTAACATTTGTCCAACTTGATTGGCATCATCATCAATAGCTTGTTTACCCAGAAATATTATATCCGGGTTCTCCATAGCAACTAATTGTTTGAATATTTTAGCAACCATTATTGGCTCTACTTTATGATTATCCATATTAACAAAAATAGCTCGGTCACAGCCACGAGCTAGAGCTGTTCTTAGGGTGTCACTACATTTGTCATTACCAATAGATACCGCTACTATTTCAGCTACGATACCTTGTTGCTTAAGTTTGACTGCTTCTTCAATAGCATTTTCATCAAACGGGTTAAGTGACATTTTACTATGTTCAATATCTACATCGCTATAGTCATTTTTGACACGTACTTTCACATTGGCATCAACTACACGTTTGGCTCCAACCATAATTTTTATCATTTTAGATCCTGATTTAATTTTAAGGCAGCTTCTGCTAGAAGTTTGCCTTGTAATATTGCTAAGTGATGTTCAGTATCACTAATTGGTTTATCGTCATTTATCCCAGCCCAGTGTGTAACTCCATATGGAGTGCCACCACTAGTGGTATTCATTAGTTCTGAGTCGGTATATGGTAATCCTAGGATCAACATTCCATGGTGCATAAGTGGTATCATCATCGATAATAAACACGCTTCTTGCCCACCATGAAGTGAACCAGATGAAGTAAATACACATGCGGGTTTTCCTACTAAACTACCTGATAACCATTCACTAGTACTTCCATCAAGAAAGTATTTTAATGCTCCTGCCATATTCCCAAACCTAACGGGTGAACCAAGTGCCAAACCAATGCATTCGTTCAAATCTTTGTAAGTAGCATAAGGTGCACCAGTATCAGGGATTTTAGGAGCAGTTTGTTCACATACAGTTGATACTGGTGGGACTGTTCTAATTCTAGCATTAGCACCATCAACACTATTAATACCACGTGCGATGAGGTGAGCTAGTTTCTGGGCAGCACCATTAACTGAGTAATATAAAACTAATATTTCTTTCATAGTTCACAAAAAGCTTTGCAAATAGATGTTAAATACGATACAATCGGCTATTAATATCCATTATTATACCAGTTGTATTTAGTTTTGCGGAAAGTTTAGGGAAGTGTATAAAAAGTTTCTTTTAATTTTGGGGCTAATGTCAGTGTCATTGGCTGTTGAAGCGGACGAAGGAACGCCAATACCAGATGTTATGCTTATAAATAGCTATAATACGCGTCAGGATGCTGATATATGGACTCGTATGCGCCGTGGGTTTCAATTATCCCATGAAGAGACTAAGCTGGTACTATATTATGAGCGTTTATACACTAAGAGTCCCAAAACATTCGCAAGACTTGTAGCAAATGCCAAACCATATATATTTTATATATTGACCCAAACTGAACGTAATGGTATGCCTAGTGAAATTGCTCTTTTACCTGGAGTTGAGAGTACTTTTAACCCAAATGCAAAATCGTCCTCAAATGCTTATGGAATGTGGCAGTTTGTAGCATCCACTGGAACTAGATTTAATATGGCGCAAAATAGTAGTATTGATGAACGCCAAGATCTAGTAAAATCAACTAATTCAGCATTAAGTTATCTCAATTATCTTCACAAGCTTTTCGGTCAATGGGAACCTGCTATTGGTGCTTATAATTGGGGCGAAGGTAATATGTATCGAGAGATAATTCATTCGGGTCAGAAACCAGGTAATATTGATTATGCTAGTTTAAATTTACGTTCTGAAACTGAGAATTATGTGCCCAAATTAATCGCACTTGCTTCCATTATAGATAACCCAAGTAAGTTTGGCGTTAATCTTGAAAATGTAGAAAATAAGCCTGTTGTTGCAGTAGTAAATCCTCCAAAACTTATGACTATAAGCCAAATGATAAATCTCGCAGGGATAGACAAAGACACATTTAATAAACTAAACCCACAATATAAATCAACGGATTATACTGTTGGTAATAAAGATCATGTGGTTCTGCCTTTATCGAATGAAAGTATTTATCTAGCAAGTATCGGTAAAAATCAATTCCAAACCCCAACTAACGAAAACCCAATTGTATTAAGTGTTCAGAATCAAAATGATGAATCATCTTCTGATGGAGGTGATTTAATAGCGCTAGCTGCAGCAGGGGATTTGAATAACCAAGAGAATGATTCAAATACTGTTCCCTCTGACGTTAAAAATATTAATAATGAGCTAGATAATTTGATTACTGAATTAAACGCCCCACCTCCAGAAACATTGACTATTAATTATATTGTTGCGAATGGTGATACTCTGTTTTCGATTGCTAAGCGTTTTGGTGAAGATATAAATGAGATAAAAAATCAAAATAATATAGTAGGTAACAGCTTGACTGTTGGTGAGACGCTCACTATTAAAACTAGCCAGAATGGCAGTTAGGTTCTTAGATATAAAGTTATGATACAATAACGTTATTTATCATAGATTAATTTTTAGTAGAAAGTGCCGCTTTCTTCTTCGGATGATGGTGTAGCTTTAACTGGTGAACCTTTTGAGGTTTTAGCTTATGTGAATTAAGCCAAGGTCTTTTAGCGTAAGCTTTTACTAATTGTGGTGTTTGCACAAAATTACGATTACCCATCATTAAATTAGCATCCATAAGATATAAAGCTGAGAGCTGAGTAACTACATCTGATGGATTGTACAAAGAACTATCACTATCAAATTCTATCGGTAGTGACCAAGAAAATGCATATAGGTTTGACTCACCTTGATTGGTTACTAATTTACGATAGTTATTAGTTAGATACCAATTTACATCATTAATAAAATTGCCATCATTAGCTACTAGTGCAAGATAAGCTAGTTCATGAACAAATATTCCTTTGAACATAAAGGCATCATCAGCACATACTTTGACATTAGTGCATGGCTCAGTTAATACACCTCCCATGCTATAGTTGTACATGGCACGTCTAGCAACTTCTTTGGCTTGGTTCATTAAAGTTGGATCATTATTAATTTGTGCCAGATCAGCAAGAACACCTAATAAAACTCCATTGGTATATGTGAAATGCCATTCTACTTTTTCACCACATTTTCCATCTTTTATTCTATAGTGATCTGATACAATAAAATCGCTACTAATTAATCCTGAATCCTCAAACCATTTCCAAGTCGAGTCGGCATTTTTTTTGTATAATTTGTCTTTAGTAATCATATATAATTGTGCATTAAGCCTGATGTATAATTCATTAGCAATACTACCTACTTGAGTTTTTTTTGCATTCCAATAAATACCACCGTTACCACAAATATGTTGAGCGCCACGTACGCTCATATCATTAACAATATCCTCAGCCGCATATAGATAATCTACATTATGCGTTGCTTTGTAGGATGCAATAAACGCTAGTGCCCACCATCCTTCATCATCAAAGTAATCAGCTCCTAGTATGTCCTCTTTGTTTTTCTTCATAGTCTGATACATGTTTTCAGTGTTGGTGCTCTCACCTGTGAGTAGTAGATAGTCAGCAATTAAATGTTGGGTATTGGCCCAATACCAAAATCCATTACCATCATTAGCCTTACATGCTCCACCTTTGATGCAGTTGCTATCTTGCCAAAGACCGCTTCTAGTATCATAAAATTGCATTAATTGAGTAATCCCAGCTTTGAAATTTTCCGAAACAGATTTAGCGTATACATTTGTAGAAAATATACAAAAAAACAATATAACACGCAATAGTTTTGCTGGAGATAGCATTTTATTTTCCTAAGAAGTTTGTTTAAGTAACTATTATACTATATATATTAGACTATACCCCCCAAAATCACAGCAACTTTTTTGCCAGTATATAGGCTATAATCATGTGATAGAGTGTTTATGAGAAGTAAAAATAAGTTATGACAAAAATAGTATTGAACGATTTGGATATGAATTATTATGATAATGAAAATCAGGGTAAGGCTACTCTTGTATTTATCCATGGTTTAGGTGAGAATTTAGAATCTTGGTCATATCAAATTGAAGAATTTAAAAATGACTATCGTGTTATTGCTCTTGATGTTAGAGGCCATGGTTTATCTAGTGACGGCACTAAAAACATTAGCATTGAGCAGATGGGGTTAGATATATTGGCATTATTAGATCATCTAGATATTTATGCCGCTCATTTTATCGGCTTATCAATGGGAGGTATGATTTGTCAAGAATTAACTAAAAAGCACCAATCGCGTATGCTATCTCAGACTCTTGCCAATACCGCAGCCTTCCCAACTGATGCAATTAACCATCCACTCAATCAGATTATAGATCAGGTGAAAAATACTCCGATAGCAACTATGGCTGAATACATAACTAAAAGCTGCTTACCAACAGATACCAATAAAGGCTTATATAGTCATATCTTTAAGATGTTTAAGAATAATCGTCAAATTCCTTATGTTACTGCTACTGCTGCTACATTTTCTATTGATTTTAGAGATATTCTAGTGGATATTCGAATACCTACATTAATCATCGTTGGAGATTTAGATATAGTAACCCCAGTTTGGGCGGCTAAATATTTACATGAAAATATTAAAAACTCTAAGTTAGTGATAATAAATGGAGCCGGGCATTTGACTAAGCTCGAAAAGCCAGTACTTTTTAATGAAGCTTTGGCGGAATTTTTACAAAGCCTTAATTAGCCTTCTTAGTTTTGTGATAAAATCTTGTAATCACAAAATAATCCTAAAGGAAAGTTAATTTATGTCTTTAAAATGTGGAATAGTAGGATTACCTAACGTAGGTAAATCAACATTATTTAATGCTCTTACAAAAGCTGGAATCGCAGCTGAAAACTACCCTTTTTGTACTATTGAGCCAAACGTTGGTATTGTAGAAGTTCCTGATGACAGAATGGCAGCACTAAGTGCTATTGTAAAACCAGAAAAAATCCAACCGGCAATTGTTGAGTTCGTAGATATTGCTGGACTTGTTGCCGGAGCTAGTAAGGGTGAAGGTTTAGGTAATCAATTTCTAGCTAATATTCGTGAGACTGACGCGATAGTTAATGTGGTTCGATGCTTTGAAGATGGTAATGTAATTCATGTAAATGGCAAAGTTGACCCAATTGATGATATTATGGTTATTAATACCGAGTTAGCATTAGCAGATATGTCGACTGTCGAAAAAGCAATTCTTAAAGAAAACAAAAAAGCTCGTTCTGGCGATAAAGATGCCCAAACACTAGTTAGTCTATTAGAAAAAATCCTACCACACCTAAACGAGGGTAATCCGGTTAGAACCATGGGTCTAGATAAAGATCAGTTGGAAATGATAAAGCCACTTTGTCTATTAACAGCAAAACCAGCCATGTATGTAGCTAACGTTAGTGATACAGGGTTTAGTGATAATCCATATTTGGATAAACTAACTATCCATGCTAAAAGTGAAGGTGCGCCAATAGTTGCTATTTGTGCGGCTATGGAATCTGAAATTGCACAATTAGAAGATAGTGATAAAATAGAATTTCTAAGCGATATGGGGCTAACTGAGCCAGGGCTCAATAGATTAATAAGAGCTGGGTATTCACTTCTTGGTTTACAAACCTATTTTACTGCTGGAGTCAAAGAGGTTAGAGCTTGGACGGTTCATATCGGTGCAACTGCACCACAAGCAGCTGGAGTTATTCATACGGATTTTGAACGTGGATTTATCAGAGCTGAAGTAATTAATTACAATGATTTCATAACTTATAAGGGCGAGAGTGGCTCCAAAGATGCAGGAAAAATGCGTCTAGAGGGTAAAGAATATATCGTCAAAGATGGAGATGTTATGCATTTTCGCTTTAACGTTTAATTTGGAGTGAATTTATGAGAATTAAATTAGGCTTTGGGAATCAATGTCTATTAGCTCTAGTTCTTGGGTTGGTATTTGGTCATTATGTATCAAGTGATATTATTGGCTATATAAGTCCGTTTGGGGATGCTTTTTTAAAGTTACTAAAATTAGTAATAGTGCCACTTACTTTCTCAACAATTGTAGCTAGTTTCTCAAAATTAGAGAGTATTGCTCTAGTTAAAAAACTAGGTTTAAATACTTTGCTATGGTTTGTAATAACTGCCATTTTGGCAAGTGGCATTGGGGTAATAGTTGGTTCTGTCTTTAACCCCGGAAGTAATCTACAACTTGACCCGCAGTTATTATCTCAGTATACGCCACGAGAAATACCTACTATAGCAAGTACCTTACTTAATATGATTCCGGGAAATCTGATTAAAGATATTGCTGATGGTAAAGTAATTCCAGTGATTGTATTTGCTATCTTCTTTGGAGTGGCTCTTACATCTCTTCATGAGAAAGGTAAGAATTTACGTAACTTCTTTGACGAATTTTCTCATACGATGTTTAAGATTACTCGTGTAATTATTCGTATGTCACCTATTGGTATTTTTGCTCTTGCTGCACCAATTGGTAATGAATATGGACTTGCTACTTTATTGCCACTATTTAAATTTATTATTGCGATTTATCTTGCTTGTGTAGTTCAATTGTGTATTTATGCAGTACTATTGATAATTGCTGCCAAAAAAAATCCGTATACTTTCTTTAAAGAATTTTGGCCAGCAATGATTACAGCTTTTACAACCTCTTCAAGTCTTGGTACATTGCCTGTAACATTAGAGACTCTAGTTGATAGAGTTAAAATTCGTGAGCAAGTAGCAGGTTTTGTAGCGCCTCTTGGGGCTACTATGAAGATGGATGGCTGTGGTGCAATTTATCCAGCAATAGTATGTATACTAACAGCAAATATTTTTCATATTGATTTATCAATACAGCAATATATTATGATAGTACTAACTTCAGCTATTGCTACAATTGGGACAGCAGGAGTTCCTGGAACTGCTTCTATAATGGCAACTGTAGTATTGGTTAGCGTTGGTTTACCATTAGAAGGATTAGCTTTGGTAATTGGGATTGATAAAGTTATCGATATGATGCGAACTATGACAAATGTCACTGGTTCTGGTGTTTGTGCAACTATTGTTAATAAAAACTATAAAGAAGACAGAGTTTTAAGTAAATAAAAGAAGGTTTATATGCAAGTTAATGAGATTAGAAAACAGTTTTTGGATTATTTTGCATCAAAGGGGCATACTATTGTTACCTCAAGTTCCCTTATTCCGCATGATGACCCAACATTGTTATTTACTAATGCTGGGATGAATCAGTTTAAAGATGTGTTTCTTGGCTTAGACAAGCGTGAGTATGTAAGAGCAACTTCGTCACAAAAATGTGTTCGTGCGGGTGGTAAACATAATGATTTAGAAAATGTGGGTTATACTGCACGCCATCATACATTTTTTGAAATGTTAGGCAATTTTAGTTTTGGTGATTATTTCAAACTTGAGGCAATCAAATTTGCTTGGGAATTTTTGACAGTTGTACTAAAACTACCTCAAAGTAAACTATATGTCACAGTATATCATACTGATGATGAAGCCTTTGATATATGGAGTAAGATTATTGGTTTGGCAGATGATAGAATTATCCAAATAGGTGACAAAGCTGGTGGTGGATCAGATAATTTCTGGCAGATGGGCGAAACTGGGCCGTGTGGGCCTTGTACTGAGATATTTTATGATCATGGAGATCATATATTTGGAAGTCTACCTGGAACTCCTAACGAAGATGGAGACAGATTTATAGAAATCTGGAACTGTGTATTTATGCAGTTTAATCGCGATGCTAAAGGGGTGTTGCACCCACTGCCAAAACCATCAGTAGATACTGGTATGGGCTTGGAGCGCATTTCAGCGGTAATGCAACATGTTAATAGCAACTATGACATCGATTTGTTTGCTAATTTGATTAAATCAGCAAGTGAAGTTACAGCTTGCAGCGATATTAATAACTCGTCATTAAAGGTTTTGGCAGATCATATTCGTTCAATATCATTTTTAATAGCTGATGGAGCTATACCATCAAATGAAGGTCGTGGTTATGTACTACGCCGAATTATCCGTCGTGCTATTCGCCATGGGTATAAACTTGGGAAGAAATCAGCATTTTTACATAAATTAGTTAATACACTTGTAGTTCAAATGGGGGATGCTTATCCTGAATTGAAGCAAAATCAACAAAAGATTGAGACTACAATATTGCAGGAAGAGAAAAACTTCTTCCAAACTATTGAAAATGGTATGGAGATGCTCTTAACTGAAGTTGGAAAATTGCAGTTAACAACGAAAGTTTTATTAGGGGATATCGCTTTTAAACTATATGATACTTATGGCTTTCCACTAGATTTAACTGAGGATGTATGTCGTGAGCATGATATCACTGTGGATATTGCTGGTTTTGATATTGGTATGCAAAAACAAAAAGAAATGGCTAAAGCAGCAGGTAAATTCAGGGCTGGAACTAGTTTAGAATATACTGGAGCAGATACTGGGTTTATTGGTTATAATGAAAACAATATTGAAGCTCGTGTAGTTGCACTATATTGTAATAATGAGCCAGTAGATACCTTAAATTCTGGAGAATCAGGTGTTGTAGTACTTGATCAAACAGTGTTTTACGCTGAAAGTGGTGGTCAAGTTGGGGATGTTGGAGTTATTCAAATTGATGGAGGTTCGGTATTATTTGAAATAAGTGATACTCAAAAAATCCGTCCGGCAGTATTTGGGCATATTGGTAATTTAGTTATCGGTACTCTTAGAGTTGGAGATACTATTAATGCTACATATGATCTACATAAGAGATTAGCTACTGCTCGTAATCATTCGGTAACTCATTTGTTACATAAAGCACTACACGAAGTTGTGGGTGAGCATGCTACACAAAAAGGGTCTTTGGTATGTAGTGATTATACTCGTTTTGATTTTGCCAATGATAAGCCAGTTACTAAAGAACAAATTGAAGAAATTGAACGAATAGTAAATCACGTGATAATGATGAATTATCCCGTAAATACAAATCTCATGAGCTACGATGAAGCTATCAAACAAGGAGCGATGGCGCTTTTTGGTGAGAAATACGCATCGGATGTTAGGGTAATTCAGATGGGAGGTTTTTCGACAGAGCTATGTGGAGGAACACATATCACTCGCACCGGAGATATTGGGTTTTTTAGTATTACTAGTGAGATTGGAATTGCCAGTGGTGTTAGGCGTATTGAGGCAGTTACTGGTGAAAAAGCATTAGAGCGAATGCAAAAAAATATGAAAACCCTTGATAATCTAAGAGATGAGTTAAAAGCTCAAACCAATGACATCATTACTGAAAAAGTAGATGGAATTTTACGAGATAATAAACTTCTAGGTAAACAAATTGATGAATTAAAATCGAAGATTGCAGTTTTACAAGCAGGGCAATATTTATCGCGTGCTATTGATGTTCACGGAATTGGTAAATTGTTGGTGCTTGAACTAAACGATATGGACAATAAAGTAATGGTGGAATTAGTTGAAGAACTAAAAAATAGATTAGTTACTGGTATTGTAGTTTTGGGTGTTAAAAATGGTGATAAAGGAAATCTTGTAGTTGGAGTTACCAAAGATATTTCAGCTAAATATAAAGCTAATAATATCATAAATGACATCACTTTACAAGTAGGCGGTAAAGGTGGTGGAAGACCTGATCTTGCTCAAGCAGGTGGAATTGATATTGATAAATTAAGGGATGCATCATTAGATATACAAAAGCGGTTATCTGATGCAGAGCACGATTTAAGTATTGCACTAAATGTACCTAAGAATAGGAAGGAAGAAATAAATGACAAAAATTAATGTAAATACCAAATTTGATGGTGGTAGTATTGAGGTTGTGAGTATTGCTAATCCACAAGATTTGCAATTCAAAATTAGACATGATACTAATTCAGAATTTAAGCAATGGTTTTATTTTCAGTTAACTGGGGTATTAGATATTGATATTAATATTACTTTTAAAGATATGAAGACTACTGCCTATCCTGATGGGTTTAAAAATTATGGTATTGCTATGAGCTATGATAATGAGTATTGGACGCGAATTGATACTGAATTTGATGGGGATAATCTAAAGTTTAGTATCAACCCATCAGCAAATAGTGTTTATTTCGCATATTTTGAGCCGTACTCTTATCATAGACATCTTGGTTTAATTGGTGAAGCTAATGAATCTGATTGGGCTAAACATGAGGTGCTTGGGCAAACTACTGAAGGTCGCAATATGGATTTACTTGTAGTTGGAGATGAGGAGAGTGCGAAACATAAAATATGGGTTATTGCACGTCAACACCCAGGTGAAACAATGGCAGAATGGTTTATGGAAGGTTTGGTTCATAGATTGATTGATGAACAAGATAGTATTTCGGTTAAATTGCTTGAAGATTGTGTGTTTTATCTAGTGCCTAATATGAATCCAGATGGAGGCTACCATGGTAATCTTAGGGTTAACACTAATGGAGCCAATCTAAATCGTGAATGGTTGAACCCAACACAAGAGAGATCACCTGAGGTTTACTGTGTGCGTGAGAAAATGAAGCAAACTGGTGTAAGCATGTTTTTTGATATTCATGGGGACGAGGCATTACCATATATCTTCACTGCTGGTTGTCAGGAAAATCCTACTTTTAGTAAAAAACAAGAAGAGCTATCAGCGAAATTTAGTAAATATTATGAATTAGTAAATCCGGATTACCAAACTGTAGTTGGTTATGGAATAGGACATTTTGATAGTGAAATGGCAACTTTAGCAACTAATTGGGTAGGGGACACGTTTGATTGTTTAGCTTATACTCTAGAAATGCCATTTAAAGATAACTGTAATCTACCAGACCCAGTTCATGGTTGGGATGGTAGACGTTCATATCTTCTAGGTGAGAGTTTATTAACCTCAATTAATTTCGTACTGCGGGCATAATTGCATCATTACCATGATGCAATTTAGAGCATGGATTCCAAACTCTTTTTTTAGGCAGCAGTATGTTTTTGTCGAGGATGACGTTGGATGGCGAGTCGGTAGCCTATTTTTGTTGAGGATGGCATTTTTTCCGTCATCTACAGCACCAATATCCGTCATCCAAGCGCCCAAATTCGTCATCCCAGCGCAGGCTGGGATCCATGCCCTAAAGCGTATTTTAAAAGGTCTGATAAATGTTAAAATGGTACAAAAAAAATATAAATAAAGCTATTCTAATAGCTCTTATAGCCGCATTTGCACTTGGTACTACGACGCCACATATATTTGTCCATTTGACATTTATTAGTGATGCGTTCATTAACCTACTAAAACTATGTGCATTGCCTATCATTCTTACGTCTTTGGTTGTAACCATAGGAAATCTCCCTAATCCAAGTGAATTAAAACGAATAGCTAGAAATTCAATTATATATATTTTAGCTAGTGAAATAATTGCTGTTACTATTGGTTTAATCGTATTTAATTCCATTGATATTAGTGGTAATATTAATGCTAGTTCATTACTCAATGGTGCGCAATATACTGGGTCAACCAGTACTACGATAGATATAAGTCAGATTTTTAATTACTTATTTACTGCTAATATCTTTAATTCATTAGTAAAGTTCGATGTTTTACCGATAGTTGTATTTTCGATTATGCTTGGATTAACTTGTTGTTTTAATAAAGAGCACGCTAGGCCATTCTTAGATTTTTTTGGAAGTACTCGACAAATATTTTTAAGTTTACTAAATGCTGTTATGCTACTTGCTCCATTTGCTATTTTTGTTTTAATTGGAAGCGGTATAGCAGATAGCTACCTAAATGGAAGTCTTGTCGTTAATTTACTTGGTTTAGCCAAATTTGTAGGTTTATTTTTTGCTGCCTTATTTCTACATTTCTTATGGCAAATTACCTTGGTTTTGTTATTGTATCGCAACTTATCTTTGAAAAGAATTCTAACTGAAGCATTACCAATATTTGCAACAGCTTTTGTTAGTTCTAGTTCTCTTGCTACATTACCCATTGCTTTAGAGAAGGCTGAGAAACTTGGTGGCAACAAGAAGGTTGTTGAATTTATGTTGCCTATATGTGCTTCGATGAATTTTGCCTCAGGTATGATGTATGAAATGACTGCAACATTATTTTTTCTTCATATTTTGGGCATTCATCCAGATATTATGCAGCAAATCATTTTAGCTATTGTGTGTATTTTAACTGGAATAGCAGTTGGTGGAATACCTGAAACTAGCATGGTTAGTTTTGTAACGATATTTAATATGGCAAATATCCCATTGTCAGCAATTAGTATTTTATTACCATTAGATAGAATAGTTGATCGAGTTCGTACAATGGTAAATATCTTTGGCAATACCTGCGGTACTTTGATTGTGAGTAAATCTAAGATTGACTAGCGTGTATTGCGGCGGTAGTTCTGAACATGATTTTAGAACCTTAAATGCCAATGCACTACCTTAAAATAATTTTGTAACTAGTCAATATAATGATAGTATCGAACCTATTTATTATGGCTCAATTATAAATATTAATTTAAGCATTTTTTTATTTCATCAAGCTCTTTTTGGGTCAAGAGCGAAGCTTTAGCGATAATTGCATCATCAACACCTGATCTTAGTAATTCTTTCACCATATTTTGTGCTATTTGCACTCCTTCTTGCCTTCCTTTTTGAATTAATGTTTCTTCATAACTCATAACATCCCCCTTGTAATTATCTATATTAGTTATAATTTGTTCAAATAATGGCTGTAACTCTTGTGCTTCTCGAGCTTTCATTAGATATGCTACCGCACTATCAAATAAGCCTTTTTGTATGTCATCTCTATAAGCAATAAATACTGCATTATATATTAACTCTGCTACTTTTCTAAAATCCCTGACATGGATATGTTTTAGCACCATTTCTAGTAATGCTAGTTTACCATGCTTTAGTATCTCATCATTTGACATAACAGTCAAATCTACTAAGCCAAATGTACCCAAGGGCATTTTATCTATTATATCTACATCAGCAAAGAGATCTCTAATATCTGTAGCATATGGATACGGTGACTTTAACCCATTATAAAATACTAGCGGTACTACTGATGGTAAATTACCATCTATCTTATGCTCATCTATATGCTTTTGTAATATTGATAACTGATATCTCAATATACGTAATGGCATTAGTGTTTCAGCTTTTGACTGATGCTCTATCAGCATGTATATATACGCACAGTTTATTTTATCAAGTAAATCAACTTTGTATACTATATCAGAAAAATACTTCTGTAAATCATCTTCAATATATGAACCTGATTCTACAGTTAGTGTATTTAAGTCGCATTTTGCAACTACACTTTTATCTAGATGAATTTCTAAAAACTCTCGTGCCATATTAATATCTGTTAAGAATTTTTTACTAAGCTCATCATGTTTTTTTATTAGATTATCTATGTTATTCTTGCTCATTATTTTACCATGAAAAATAAATTAAAATCAGGAAATCTCATTCCAGTGGTGATTATAAATAATGATTTAAGATTTTTTTTGCGTAATGTACGCAAAAAATGTTCATTTTGCCTTTTAAGCTATGTATAGCAATGTTTTTCTTTTTAAAATATTAAAATTGGATTTCTAAGCTGCCTATGTGGCAGTTAACAAGCATTACTAATACAATCTGAGCATGATTTTTTTCTAAGCTGCCTATGTGGCAGTTAACTGATGATTTGGGATTGATGCGTGCTTTAAGATTTTCTAAGCTGCCTATGTGGCAGTTAACGAAAGCAATTGCACACTACTTTAAATTTTATATTTCTAAGCTGCCTATGTGGCAGTTAACAACCCAAAACCCATATTCGCCTGACTCTGCAATTTCTAAGCTGCCTATGTGGCAGTTAACAAGATTTTTTGTGTGATTTTTTTGGTAGAGGTTTTCTAAGCTGCCTATGTGGCAGTTAACCACCCTTAGACGCAATTGCTTCCCTTTTTTGTTTTCTAAGCTGCCTATGTGGCAGTTAACAACCGCTCCATAAAACGCTGCTATAGGTTGACTTTCTAAGCTGCCTATGTGGCAGTTAACAGACGAACTTATAGAGAATTTGATTTTTGAGGTTTCTAAGCTGCCTATGTGGCAGTTAACTAAAAATCTGACAGGCGGCGTTTATTATGCTTTTTCTAAGCTGCCTATGTGGCAGTTAACTTATAAATTACTTTATTAACAAAACTTTTAGTTTTCTAAGCTGCCTATGTGGCAGTTAACTAGAGACGCGTTACCAAACAGCATGCCCAGATTTTCTAAGCTGCCTATGTGGCAGTTAACGTTATGGCTACGACAAGGTTAGCGTTGTGCTATTTCTAAGCTGCCTATGTGGCAGTTAACCGCAAGCTTTAACGAATTTAGGCAATGTCGCTTTTCTAAGCTGCCTATGTGGCAGTTAACTATCAAGTTTTTTAAATTCAAAACCAATATCATTTCTAAGCTGCCTATGTGGCAGTTAACTATTATTTTAAGAAAAAAGTTAAAATTTTAGATTTCTAAGCTGCCTATGTGGCAGTTAACATAGACCAAATAAATCCGGCCATTATTATATCTTTCTAAGCTGCCTATGTGGCAGTTAACATATCAGAATTTGATTATTATTATTTTTTAGATTTCTAAGCTGCCTATGTGGCAGTTAACTTACTAGCAAGTCATACCAAAGAGAGTCAATTTTTCTAAGCTGCCTATGTGGCAGTTAACATAATAATTTTGAATTAAATAAATATGATTCTTTTCTAAGCTGCCTATGTGGCAGTTAACGAGCTGATACTAATGCACTGTTTATCATTACATTTCTAAGCTGCCTATGTGGCAGTTAACAAATATCTTGTTAATAATCAGCATCAAATTGTTTTCTAAGCTGCCTATGTGGCAGTTAACTGTTATAATAGATACTTAATTAATATTTCAAATTTCTAAGCTGCCTATGTGGCAGTTAACTAGAAAATCAAAAGTTGAAAAGCCCTGTTTTATTTCTAAGCTGCCTATGTGGCAGTTAACGGAACGTACGAACCCAAGACGTGTTTTATATTTTTCTAAGCTGCCTATGTGGCAGTTAACCGTTAAAGCATGAGATTAAACTAGAATTTATATTTCTAAGCTGCCTATGTGGCAGTTAACTATGCACAATCTCAACATATACATCATACCAATTTCTAAGCTGCCTATGTGGCAGTTAACCTTTGTATAAATGCCATCTGGGGATGCTGTTTTTTCTAAGCTGCCTATGTGGCAGTTAACAGTATTTTATCATAGAAAAAATGGCTTACAACAATAAATTAGTGGTTAATTTACAATTTTAACCAAAGTTTTTATGCTCTTCTGTAAGCTATTGATATATTTAAATTGTTAAAGAACTAATAAAATTTAGGTTAAAATTCTGGAACTGTGGATTTAGAACTTAAACCATAAGCAGTAAATTTAAACTCACTTGATTTTGGAGCAACTTTTTTTTCTATAAACAGTTTAAAATGTTTATCGCTTGTTAAACTTTTCATTTGAATAAATGGCAAGTCTGTTTTAGTGATTCGTTTTTGATATAATTTTATTGCATCATCTAAACTAATGTCATTTTTTGTTTTTACACGGTGTCTGGCAAGACGCTCCGCATTTGTTTTAACCTGTTTTCTCTGAAAACTTGCATATGACAAAATTTTATCTTCTGGTACAGGGCGAATCGAGCTAATATGTATATAGTCCGATAACCGGTCAAGCCAGGTTTTTATTTCTAGATTTTGCAAAGATTCTTCGTTATGTGCAAATAATCGTATTTTAGTACCTAAAAACCCAATTTCTCTTTCTTCATTAAACTTATACTCTGGAAAAGAAATTCCAATATTTACCGTATTGTCTTGATTTTTTATTTCTACCAATGCTAAATGTAGTTGTGTATATACCTTAGTCCAAAGTTGATAAAAAGAAAAATCATCACGCATGATAAAAGTAATTTCAGTATAATATTTCATGAATTTTCCCTTGTATCAATGTTAGTAACATATGCAAGTCCCTTTTTTCCAAGATAAAATGATGATACACCTGCATCAATAATTTTTTGCTCCAAGTCCTTTGCTCTTTCTTCGGCAATGTTGAGGTTGATTTCTAAAACTCCATTCGCTTTTGTTAATAAAGATATAACCTCACCTTCACCTTTTTTCTTTTGTTTTAGTAGATAAGGGTTTCCATAAATAAGTTTTTTACTTCCTGTAGTATAACGATCCATAAAGTCTTTTTTAGTAAAACCGCGCTTTGAAATACCACTTAGACCACCGCTCTTTGTAAGAATTGTCGAAAAATCATTATTTTGTTTTAATTTTTCAATCTGTATGTACAATGCAGAAGAATATAAACTAACTAATGGCACTTGACCTTTAGCATTTAAATAATTAATATTCGTATAAATGTTTTGTAATTTTTCAAGAGCGGTTTTAACCTTTCCCTCAATATTAACTGGTTTTTCAGCACTTAAAAATTCAATTCGCCCACAAACTACAATTGGGTCAAGAAATATTGGGCATGATATTTTCATAGAGTATGTTAAAATAAAATCTAAAATTTGCTCTAAATCCAACCAAAGAATCCCCCATAATTGAGATGAGATGGTAGATTTAAATGCGGCATCATTAGCTTTTATCAATCCCGTAAATGAATTTTGATCTGTGCTACCAGTAACATTACGAATATATACCAGTTCATTAGTAGCGGATGACTTATCATTAATATTAGAACACAGTAAAGATTTCTCAATATCAGTAAAATAATAATCCTGACACAACCTTGCTTGATATAGTTTTCTTTGGTCACCGATAAGACGATTTAGAATTCCCATAACCGTATCTTTGGTGATATTTCGCTGAATAAAATTACCATCTTGTTTAAGCGAGGTCATAGAACTAATAAAATTTCGTCCATCTTTAGGAAGCTTCTCATTATTAGAGCCATCTAAGAAGGAGTTACGCCAAGATGACTCATATTCAATAGTGATTTTCATTAAATTTCTCCTATTGTTTTGCTTCAAAATAGATAGCATAATCTGAATGTGGTTGCATGTTAGTTTGTTCAGGGCTTCGTTTAATTCGCATCATTTTAGCGCTATCATTATAGTCAACTTCAACTTTATCTACATACATGTATCCTTTAGCCTGTTTTATGTTTAGTTCGCGTAACATATTTAAGGTTTCATTTACTAAAATATCAATTGCTGTATTATCCAGCAAAATACCAACTTCACCTTCTTGGAAAATTGTACCTCTACGAACATAGTTTTGATTAAAAGTAGCTTTAGGATCTCTGGTTGGATCGAGTGATTTTATAAAATTTTGAATTTTCTCAGCTATAATTTCTCCTTCACCTTCTTTGATAATCATTGAAGCTCGATCAAATTTTTTATCTAGTGAAATAAACTCAAGCTGCTCAATACTTATTGAGCCATAGGCAATATACTCTGTATCACCAAAAGTGGTTTTGGAAAAAATTGAATTCTCACCTCGTTTATGAGTTATTGAACCGTCTTTTTCTCTAATTTCCTCACTAGAAGATGCATTTGACATTTGTTCAAAATTACCATTACCTAACTGATCAATAAAATCTGTAATTAATAATGGACTTGTACGCTTACACTGGCTTGAAGGGACAACATAACCACGAATTAATCCGGTGATTGATGTAAGAACATCAATTAAGTTTTTATCCTTGGCATAATGTAAGTCAAAAGATTGATCTCTGAAAAGATGATGGCGGATACAGTTTTGACTGATATATAATGGAGTTTCAGAAAAATCAATATCAGATGCTTGTTTTTTATATTTGTAGCCAGTATCCTCTTTGATTTTACCGGTTAAATTTGTGTAACCACGTAATTTTGGTAGGGTATGGTTATCTACTGTTTTACCATCATCACCTGTAAGCGTAGTTGCTCCATTCCAATTAACAACTCCGTACCCATAAGCAGTGATTTTGAAATCCACACTTTTAATACCTGTTACTCTTGACATAATTTACTCCTCTATTTGATTATTTGTTAAAGTTAAGATCGTTTTATATGAAATTGTTCCAATAGGTTGTTTATCACAGACCCCATAATATACTGCCTCAGGGTGCCTTGCAGACTCACCACCAACCTTATCCAGATGCTCTGGTATGTAGCTTAAATAAATTGGTGATTCTGGATCGCGTGCTAAATCAAGTAAAAAATTATCACTATAATATTTCTTCTCACCAGTTATATTATGATGTTTTTTAAACATATGAGATAACAAATCTTTTGAACTGTCTCGCTGTCCATTATAACTTATTCCTTGAATAACATTAGTAGATTCAGTTATATTGTCAAATTCATCATTCTCAGATATTGGTGGTTTGTAAGCATATTCATTTAGAGAAATTATATTCCTGTAATCACTAAGATCCAATTTAGCTAACTGGACAAATCTGTTATCGCCACGAAGTGAGTTTTTCTTGAGTTTTGATTTTCTTTCTGCAGTTTGATTCTTAATAACTTTAGTTGGCTCTGTAACTTTTTGATTAAGTAGTATTATACTACTTTTGATTGCTTTTTCCAAGTCTTGTTGCACGGATATGTTATGATTAGAAGCATAAAAATCTTTGTATAGCTTATATAATTCAGGTAGTTGAAAAATACGATCATCTAAGTTTGCTATTAAATATTCATACCAAGCTTTTGAAGTTTGTAGCTCGTGTAGTGAGTTTAAGAATCTCGATGATACTCCTCTAGATTTACCACGTTTTACATCATCAGTAATTGCAATTTTTAAAATATTTATATTAGAATTTTTCCCGAAACGATCCAATCTCCCTAGACGTTGCAGAATATTTTCTGGTGTACTCATTTCGCTAACCATGTAGTTGCAACTAATATTTAATGATGCTTGGACAATAGGACCAGCTCGTAATACATCGTATTTTCTTATTCCATTTTGTTTAAAAGAATCATATACTTCATTGAACAGAAATTTTTTATCGCTTCTTTTGTACTTCGAATGGAACAATAAACCATTTTCAGCATCTTTTTGATATAAGTAACCAAGCTGAGCTGTTTTCGCAGTATTAGAAATGATGAAGGTGTTACTGTCATGTTTTTCGAGAAATGGGCTATCTAATAGTTTTGTTTCGTCGAATTCTACAAACTCTATCTGGTATTGACTATTATTAAATGATGACATTTCAATAATATCACGATTGTCAATATTTAGAATTTTGGTTAAATAACTATAGTGTGGTGTTGCTGATATTAATAAAGTACGTTTATCATTTATACAACGCATATTTTTATTAGCAATCAATTCTGCAAATAATAAGTTAAATATTTCCATTCCAATATATTCATGGTATTCATCAAAAACCACATGAGAATTAACAAAAGGCAATAAACTATTTACGTTAGTATGAGTTGTCACAGCACCTAAAATTTGGTCTATCGTTGTAACAACTACATTCCCTGAAAAATAATTATCTTCATGAGTTGTATTCTCCCATGAGTTGGTAAACTTAAACTCACCTGTAAATATTTCAACCGTTGCATTTGGTAAATACGTATCTACCAATTCCTGAAATATTCCTTGGCAGATTTGTACTCTTGGACAAACCCAAATAATTTGTTGAGAATTTTTTAGCATTGCCCATTCTAAAGCTATTTTAGTTTTACCACAACCAGCAGCACCTGATAATACAGCAATTTCAGGAACTTTTGCTAATTTATGTGCCATATCACTTTGTTTTTTGGTTTGTTCCGAATTAGGAAATACACTCAATCCATCTTTAATAAATGAGGTTAAATTAGAAAGATATTCTTGTTTTTCAAGTAAAACTTCATCGAGTCGTTGCTCATTGATTAATTCATGTAAATCTTCAGCAGGCAGGTTAGAAACTAAACGATCGGCACTTATTACACAAGCTCTCAATAGATTATGGTGGGAATTTGTATTAATCTTTCTTTTTAAATCTTCAAAATCATCTGTTATGTTATAACTCTTAAATTCTGGATATGCTTTACTTTTAAAATTATAACAAAAATCCTTAAGCAGGTCATTTAATGTATCATCTTTCCAATTACAATTTTTTTCGAGAGTTTTGATATTTATATCATACCTAGTAGCTATTTTTTGTACGTTTTCAATTAATGTTATAACGTTATTTATCAGCTCCTTAAATTGTTCTTTACTTAGATTTTTTAATAAATATTCGTAGGTTTTTAAAGAACCATTAAAATCATTGTTTTTGCGATATGGTTTGGTGTGGTGCCAATAAATGACATGTTGAAGCGCTTCTTTTTGATGTATATTTAGTCCAGTTGATTGGTTTTCAAAAATATTAAACAAAAGTAAAGAAACTTCATTATGTCGAGGATGCTTATCAAAAGTAAACTTGCTATCAATGTGTTGCCCGTCTTCATCAGGAGTTTTTTGTTTTTGCTTTTTTACCCAATCTTGAAATAATGGATCTATCTTGCCAATATCATGCAAACACCCAGCTAAAAATGCTACATTTGTAAGATTGGTATTCTCAGAGTTTTCAATAGCTTTTGTGAAAAGTTTTTGTGCTAAATAACCTATAGCGAATAAATGCTCTGATAATAGTTGCAAATGTGTATTTGCATAAAATTGATCCATCTTTGGTTTCATTGTAAACACATCCATAAAAACATCCTTTCTAGTAGAATTCACTGGCACTATTCCTTGATTATTAAATTTACTTCTGTTACCTACCACCCAAACTAACTCTGAGCGTGTTCTACTTCTTAACCAATGGCAGGAAACAGCAGTGCTTTTACTCGCCGTTTGGCGTAATAATTTTTTAACTGCAATTAATCCATCTTCAGTAATCACAGTTTGCCATGTATTACTTCCTATACGGTTGGCAAATGCATCCAATACTCGTCTAGTACGATTTAATGCCCGTTTTTCACATTGCGATACAAAAGTTACCATCATAGTTGATCTGTCTTCCAGTCATTTAGTAGAGCAATGTTTTTAACAGTATCAAACATATATTCGAGAGCTTTATGCTTTGTAAAAATCTGCAAACATTGTTCTCTAAAATCCTGCTCACTCGTGTTTTCGCTTGCACAAATAAATGCTAGTGGTAAAACCAAGGCATCTTTGACCAAGTCAGCGACATCAAAAACCAGTGCGCCACGTCTTGTTTTACCATGCATAACAGCAAATCCATGCGGGATTCCAAGTACCCATAGGCAACTTGCAGCTAATCCATACGCTAGATAATTTCCATGATTAAGGAAGTTATTTGCTTTATCACTAGCTTCACGTTCCCGAGTGAAATTGTCATACTTGCAATTAGTTGCTGCTATTTTATAAAGGTTTTTAGTTAATTGTGCCTCGCTAGATAAAAGTTCTGAAACTGAAGTAGCATTATTAAATTTAACTTTATAGCTCGAGAATAATTGCTTAATTTCGTTATCTTTGCAAACAAAACCATATTCAGTGAGTTCGCGGTCATTAGCCCATGTTTTTTCGATAAAATCCATCCGTGATTTTTGGAAAATCTTTGCAGCACTCAAACGTTTATCATCATCAAACCAAAATGACATCCAGCCTTGTACATATTCAGTGGGGCGATATTCACTTTGTGGTGTTAGCCATTCAATTTCACTTCCCATAAATAATGGTGTTCCACCACCACCAGAAAATCCAACTAGCACTCCACTGGAAGCGAGCATGCGCATTGCGGCTTGGGTAATCGAAGTACCTGTTGCTAATAAGATAACCGTTGTATTGGCTATTGGAATATTCCAATATAAATTCTCATTTTTAGCTTCGGTAAGATAAAGAACTCGACCATCTTTTTGCATAACGCGGCAATGTTCTAGATAAAATATATTAGCTCGTTTTGAATATAACACTGCCTTTAATTCTTTAGAAGATAATTGCTCCATCTAGCGAACTCTTTCTTAATTCGTGAAAACTATTTAAGTGATATCTGTTAAAATTTGGCACTATACAGTGCATATTATATCTTATAAAACAATTCATTTCGAATTAATAAGAATTTTATCCATAATTAAAGGTTTGTAAAGCTAGGTATATATAGTTTTGCCTTGCTATAATGACAAATGCATTATAACTAACGTAGATTATATTATAATTGCTCCTAATATCGTAATATAATATTGTTATTAAACTATTTTATAGCCTCCAAAAGTAAGGGAAATGATGCATCTAATATCCCATATCGCCAGTAAGGAAAACTTTTATGAGTAAACTTGATATTTCTATTTTTATAATTTCGGTTTTAGGTATTCTTCTAGAGATGGTGCAAAAGCCCATTTTTTGGTTATTATACATAGTAGGAGCTATGCTTCTGGGGTATGAGTTTATTACAACCCACCTCTATGGTAGTAGTATTTTACAAATAATATATGTTGTTCTGTCAATATATGGGTGGTATAAATGGACTAATAAGGATGCTAAGCAGCATGTTGCAGTAATTTGTTACACTACATTTAAGCAATGGATAAACTACATAATTGCAACAGTTGTTATGGCTATTATTAGCTATTATATTTTAAAATATACAGGAGATACGGATTATCTGATTGATGCAGTTTTAACTGCCGTATGTATAACTGCAACTTATATGGCTGCACTAAAACAAATTGAGAGTTGGTTTATATTTGCTATAACAGTTTTTATATCAGTGCCATTATATCTTCACTATCAACTATATTTTACTAGTGCTACGTATGTGATTTTTGGTATACTAGATTTTATAGGAGGCATTAAATGGGTAAGAGATTATAGACGCACTAAAGTATTAAATGCGTCTATGGTATAATTAAGCCTTATATATTTTTTTTGGAGATTAAATTATGCCATCATTTGATGTTGTATCTGAAGTAAATAAAGTAGAACTAGCTAATAGCCTTGATCAGTCTAATAAAGAAATTAGCACGCGCTTTGATTTCAAGGGAAGTGATGCCCGTATTGAAAGTAAAGAGTTGGAGCTAACGATTTATGCTGACGATGATTTTAAATTAAGTCAGGTTAAAGAAGTTTTGATTGGTAAAATGACTAAGCGTGGGATTGATACCAGAGTGCTTGAAGAGGGCAAAAAAGAAAAAGTCAGTGGGAATAAAATGAAAGAAATTATCACTGTCAAAAATGGTATTCCTCAAGATTTAGGTAAAAAAATGATCAAATTAATTAAAGATAGTAAAATGAAAGTCCAAGCAAGTATTCAAGGTGAGACTGTGCGTGTTACTGGTGGCAAGCGTGATGACTTACAAGAAGCTATGCAGTTATTAAAGCAAGGCATTACTGAAGTTCCATTACAATTTAATAACTTTCGCGATTAATTTTTGTCTTAAGGCAAAGTAATATATATGATAAAAATGCAAAATGTCAGTAAATCTTATACATTTAAGAATAAAACAGTTAAGGTATTAAATAATATTAACATTGAGGTATCAAAAGGTGAGATCTTTGGCGTTATTGGACGTTCAGGAGCTGGAAAATCCACATTAATAAAATGCATTAATTTACTAGAAAAACCAGACACTGGAAGTATTATTGTTGATGGCTTGGATTTAACTACGGTTAGTAAAGATGAGCTTAGAATGGCGCGCCAGAAAATAGGCGTGATTTTTCAGGGGTTTAATTTACTTAATTCAAAAACAGTCTTCGCTAATGTTGCACTACCTTTGGTACTGCAAGGTAGTCATACTCCTGAAGAAATCAAATTGAAAGTTGCGAATTTACTAAATTTGGTTGGTCTAACTGATTTTGCTACCAAATACCCCAAAAGTCTATCAGGCGGGCAAAAGCAAAGGGTAGGAATAGCACGTGCTCTTGCAACTGACCCCAAACTTTTACTTAGTGATGAAGCAACTTCAGCGCTTGACCCACAAACTACCAATAGTATTCTTGAGTTGCTTTTAGATATTAATCGAAAGCTTGGACTTACGATAGTTTTAATTACTCATGAGATTGAAGTAGTTAGAAAAATCTGCGACAGGGTTGCCATTATTGATAACGGTAGTATTATTGAATGTCGTAATACTGTTGATGTGGTTTTACATCCCAAACATGAATTAACCAGAAAGCTTATAATAGAAGAAGAGGTTAACAAATATTTAGAGCAGGTTTCAGACTTTTATAAATTTCATAAAACCGACACTAATCATTTAGTTATCGTATCATTTCTTGGAGAGCAGACATTTCAGCCAATATTAAGTAGAGTTTCTAGTCATTCAGGAATGATGTTTAGTATCCTAAAAGGAGAACTTGGGCGTATTAAAAATACTCCGTTTGGGCAGATGCTTATTGAATTAAAAGGCGATAATAGTCAATTGCAGAAAGCTTTTGAAGTATTGCATGAAGTAGGGCTTAATTATGAAGTCCTTAATTAATATACAGTTAGGATAAGATGCAAAATATACGAAATTTCTCAATCATTGCCCACATAGATCATGGTAAATCAACATTAGCCGATAGATTTATTGAATTTTGTGGTGGGCTTGATAAGCGGGAGATGAATACTCAAGTGCTAGACTCAATGGATATCGAGAAAGAACGCGGTATTACTATTAAAGCCCAAACAGCAGCACTTAATTATAAAGCACGTGACGGGCAAATATATAATCTTAATCTAATTGATACCCCAGGGCATGTGGATTTTTCTTATGAAGTATCTAGATCATTATCAGCTTGTGAAGGAGCTCTTCTTGTTGTTGATGCATCTCAAGGGGTTGAGGCTCAGACGGTTGCTAATTGCTATACTGCTATTGACTTAGGGGTTGAGGTTTTACCAGTACTTAATAAAATTGATTTACCTTCAGCAGAGCCTGACCGTGTGTGTCAAGAGATTGAAGACATAATTGGTTTAGATGCCATGGATGCGGTTCACTGTTCAGCAAAGACGGGCGTTGGACTTGAAGAGGTTCTTGAGTTAGTAATTAAAAAGATACCAGCTCCAAAGGGGGACGTTAATAAACCACTAAAAGCACTTATAGTTGATTCATGGTTTGATAATTATGTTGGTGTGGTAATGCTTGTGCGGGTTGTTGATGGAACACTAAAACCTAAAGATAAAATAAAACTAATGAGTAATAATGCAAACTTTTGGTGTGAAAGTGTTGGTGTATTTACACCAAAATCTGTAACTAAGCCAAGTTTGTCAGCAGGTCAAGTAGGGTTTGTTATTGCTGGTATTAAAGAGCTTCAATGGGCCAAAGTTGGGGATACTATTACTCTTGAAAATAATCCCGCTGATACAATATTACCAGGATTTAAAGAAATTCAGCCCAAAGTGTTTGCAGGGCTTTATCCTGTAGAATCACATGATTATGAGTCACTGCGTGACTCTTTAGAGAAGCTAAAACTTAATGATGCATCTCTTCATTATGAGCCAGAAGTATCACAGGCTCTGGGGTTTGGGTTTCGTTGTGGCTTCTTGGGCTTACTTCATATGGAGATTGTGCAAGAACGCTTAGAGCGTGAATTTGATATGGATTTAATTACAACGGCTCCAACAGTTGTGTATCAAATTGTAGAAAAAGGCGGCAATGTAATAGAAATTGAAAATCCATCACGAATGCCAGACCCTGGTAAAATTGAAGAAATTCGTGAGCCAATTATTAATGCGAATATCTTGGTGCCTAATGATTATTTAGGGTCAGTAATTACCTTATGTAATGAAAAGCGTGGTGTTCAAACCAATATGCAGTATATGGGGCGTCAAGTTATGGTTAACTACGATATGCCTTTAAATGAAGTGGTGCTTGATTTTTTTGATAAATTAAAATCGGTATCACGTGGTTATGCATCTTTTGATTATGAATTTAAAGAGTTTCAGACGTCAGATTTGGTTAAATTGGATATTTTAGTTAATGGTGAAAAAGTTGATTCGCTGTCTTTAATTGTACATAGAGCAAATTCGGTATATCGTGGGCGGCAATTAGCTGCTAAACTAAGAGAGCTTATCCCGCGGCAAATGTTTGATATAGCAATACAAGCAGCTATTGGCGCAAATATTCTGACACGTGAGACTGTGAAAGCCATGCGGAAAAACGTATTAGCTAAATGTTATGGTGGTGATATATCACGGAAGAAAAAGCTTCTTGAAAAACAAAAAGCTGGTAAAAAACGAATGAAGCAAGTTGGGAATGTAGAAATTCCGCAGACTGCCTTTTTGGCGATATTACAGGTTGATTAGATGAGTTTGATTCGTTTAATTGTTGGTCTTGGTAATCCTGGATCTGACTATTCAAATACCCGGCATAATGCTGGGTTTTGGTTTGTTGATGAGTTAGCAAATAAATACAAGACTAACTTGGCTAACGAAAGTAAATTTTTTGGAGTGTTAGGTAAGTTTAACTACAAGAATCGTGATATATATCTTTTAAAGCCGCAAACCTATATGAATTTGTCGGGAAAATCAGTTCTTGCACTAGCTAATTTTTATAAAATCTTACCTAGCGAGATAATTGTCATTCATGATGAGCTTGATTTTGCACCTGGAGTAGCTCGGTTTAAGCTAGGTGGTGGCAATGGTGGGCATAACGGGCTTAAAAATATTGATAGCGTAATTGGTAAAGACTATTTTCGCTTAAGGCTTGGTATCGGGCACCCAGGTGATAGAAATAAAGTGGCTGATTATGTTCTTAAAAAACCACTACTTAATGAAAAAATCTCAATAGATAATAGCATTGATAAAGCTCTTAATGTATCAGATTTGCTACTCTCAGGTGATATAAGTACCGCCACCAAACACCTTCATAGTAACAGCTAATTAATAATTTAAAAGTGATGCGGTAACTATTTTTGGGAAAATTATCAATTATAGTTGACATGAGAGTGTGTTTTTAGATATAATTCTCTCCTTGTGTGATTCATAGTAGTCAAATGCTAGTGAAGCGACAAATGCGGGAATAGCTCAGTGGTAGAGCACAACCTTGCCAAGGTTGGGGTCGCGAGTTCGAGCCTCGTTTCCCGCTCCACTTTTATTATGTTTGGCGGGGTGGCAGAGTGGTTATGCAGCGGCCTGCAAAGCCGTGGACGCCGGTTCGATTCCGACCTTCGCCTCCAACATGATGGTGCCTAAAATTTGCCGCGATGGCGAAACAGGTAGACGCAAGGGATTTAAAATCCCTCGGGAACACAATTCCCGTGCCGGTTCGATTCCGGCTCGCGGCACCATCTTTGGGTTTTAGATTTATGATAAATTTCTCTCTTACTAAGCATATTAGACGTGGCTATCAACCCACAAAGACAATTATTGCCAAATGGCTAAAAAAATCACTTATTAATTCTTATAAAATCGTATCTATAGAAATATCTATAGTTGATACAGCAACTTCACAAAAACTAAATCAGCAATATCGTAATAAAAACTACCCAACTAATATAATCACTTTAGAGTACGCAAACACTCGTGAGAATTTCGCTATGTTAAGTGGCGAATTAATCTTATGTGATGATATAATATCAAAAGAAGCTAAAGAACAAAATAAAACTATTTTTGATCATTATGCCCACCTAATAATTCATGGTATGTTACACTTGCAGGGTCTAGATCATATATCAGAGGATGAAGCTAATTATATGGAAAATATGGAGATTAATATTTTAAGTCAATTTGCGATTAAAAACCCTTATGTTATAATGGAAAATATTTAATGAAAATATTTGATGCTTTCTTGACAAAGCAGATAAATAATAAAAGTGAGCTTATTGAAGTACTCAAAGATTCAGCAAGTAATAATATTATTGAAAAAGATACTATACCGATTATTGAGGCAATTTTAAATATTGATAGCCTTACAGCTAAAGATATTATGATTCCACGTATGGATATGGATGTTATTGATATTAACGATACAATGGATTCAATTATTAATAAAATCGCTAAAACTGGGCATTCGCGTTTTCCAGTTATTGATGAAGAAATCAGTGATATATTAGGGGTGTTACATAGTAAAGACTTGATTCCTTATCTTAAAGATAGTGAAGATATCAATCTTCGTGATCTACTTCGAGCTGCATATTTTGTACCTGAAATCAAACATCTAGATGCACTAATGTATGAAATGCGTATCCGCCAAAGTCATATGGCAATTGTTGTTGATGAATTTACCAATATAGTTGGGCTAATTACTTTAGAAATGATAGTTGAACAAATACTTGGTGAGATAGAAGATGAGCATGATTCAGTCGAAGGAGAGCGTGAAATACTACTTCTTGGGCCAAACTCATATCGTATTAAAGGTCATTGCCGACTTAGTCAATTCAATACTGTTTTAAGGTTAGAGTGGACGGATAATTCTATTGAAACAGTAGGGGGGTTTTTAGTTAAATTTTTAGGACGTATACCTATTATTGGTGAAATTCTCGATTTTGAAAAAGTTAAAATCGAAATAATAAATTCTGATAGCCGTAAGATTAACCTTATATTAATTACGCTTAAATAATGATTAGAATAGTTTTATTAATAATCGCAGGTCTAATTAGCCTTTACGCTTTTGCACCATATAATATCCTATTATGTACAATTATTCCATTTTTAATTATATTCGCTATAGAATATCCTAAAACTAATAAAAATCTATTTGCCCTATGTTTATTATATGGTTATTCATATTTTGTGATTCAAATTTATTGGATTTTCTATTTTTTATATTTTGTAATTAACGCAGGTATTTTTGTAACGGCTCTAGCTGTTATTTTCTTCCCATTATATTTAGCATTATATCCAGCCTTTGCATTGTTTAGTTTTCATAAACTAAAAACTAATTTCATTACTTTCAATTATTTAGTTTTATTTCCATCACTATGGGTCTTATTTGAATGGATACGTGGTTTTGCTCTTGGTGGTTACTCATGGTCTAATATTGGGCTTGTAGGTGTTAATTATGGATTTTTACGTGGTTATTATCCGATAGTTGGTGAGTACGGGGTATCTTGGATAATTATTAGCTTAATTGCAGCGCTATACTTGATTGTTGCCAGATTATTAGGTAAAATAAATATTTCAAAGATGGCGTATCGTCTAACTACAATATATTTGGCTGTTTTAGTAATTATTGGGACTTCATTACAGTCTATTCATTATACTAAGCCTTATGGCAAAGTAATTGATGTAGCTCTAATTCAAGGTAATATTGGGGAGGGTACTAAGTGGACTGGTTCAAATAGTTTGGACGTTTATCTTGAAGCAATAAAAAATACCAAAGCTGATATAGTTATGATACCAGAAACAGGTATTTCGCAGTTTGCATCAACCCTCCCGTACGGTTATTTAGATTCATTAGAATCATACGCTAAAAGTAATAATGAAGCGTTGATTCTTGGTATGCCAGTTATAATTGACAAACAAAATAATTATGTAAATGCAGCTATAGTTTTAACTAATAAGGGACATCCTTATTATGCTAAGCGCCATTTAGTTCCATATGGAGAGTATATTCCAGCCAAATGGATTTTAGGGCCATTGTATCATCTTATAAATCTACCTATGGTTGGCTTTAGCCCTGGCGGAGATAAACAGCCGTTACTAATTGCTGCTAATCAAAAACTAGCATTTAATATCTGCTACGAAAATGGCTTTGGTAGTGAATTAATTGAGGATGCAAAAAACTCTACTTTGATGGTTAATTTAAGCGATATGGTATGGTATGGCACCACTATTGCGATGGATCAACATCTGGAGTTATCAAGAGCCCGTGCTTTAGAAAATCAACGCTACTTTATTCAAGAGACCAATACTAGCATTACGGCTATTATAACTCCATATGGTGAGATTCAGTCACAATTACCAGTATTTAGAAGAGAAACCCTCAAAGATTCGGTTCATGGAATGGTAGGTACCACTCCCTATGAACGATTTGGTAACTGGTCTATTATAATGTGGTGCCTATTGATTACGTTCTGCACTATTATTTATCGCACCACTCGTTTTGGTATAAAACATCAGTAATTAACATACAATCGCCAAATAAATCAAATTAATACCACTACCCCATAAAGATACTACCCCATGTTTATGGGGTTTTAGTAACAAATTTATTGTCATATAATCACGACCGTAGATACGATAGCTTAACAACTATTATCTAAAATTATAGAAGGAAAAATAATGTTATGGATATGATAGTTTTATTTTGTGGTTGGAGACTTGATAATTATGATTTTGGTTGGATCAATAAAGAAAAAATAAAAATATGTGCAGTTATAAATAGCGAATTTTATAATTCAACTAGTAAAACGTCTTTAGAAAAATGTGATGATGTAATTATAGTTGAAAATTATACTTCGATCGGACATATATATGAATCAGATTTTGAAGAAGTAACCCAGAAAATAGATAAAGTCTTATTAAAATATAACATAAATAGTATTAAAGTTGCTTGTTGTTATGAGGGCGACGTATCATTGTCATGTAAAGTTAGAGAATATTTTTCTTCATCTGGAATGGGTTATAACGATTCACTTTTATTTAGAGATAAAGAAAAAACAAAAGAGTTTCTTAATAGAGAAGGAATTAATGTACCAAAATTTATTAAAATAGACGTGATGAAACTAATTGAAGATTTTAATTATTTCAATTCTATAGAGAAACATCTTGCTTTACCCTTTATTATAAAGCCAACCTCGTCGGGTGGTGGTTATGGAGTTTACAAAATAACATCTTATGAGGATATAGTTGAATTAAAAAACCAACTAACAAATGATATACATCTAAATTATGAAGCTGAAGAGTTTTTAGTAGGGGATCTATATCACTGTGACATCATAATTAAAAACTCTAATATGGTTTTTTCTGAGTGCTCGATATATAACCATCAATATTTTGGCTTTGAAAAACATACAGTTATTGGAAGTGCACCTTTAGACGATAACAATGCAGAAAAAACACAAATTATTGATTTCTGTAAAATTATAATTGAAAAAATGGGTGCTTTTGATGGCTCGTATCATTGTGAAGTGTATAAAAACGCTGATAAAATCACCTTTCTTGAGCTTGGGGCGCGCCCCGCTGGTGCACTAATCATGCAAATGTATGAATTAATGTATGGAATCAATTTTTTGGACTTCAATTTAGCCGTCCAGTCTGGTTTGGATTATCCATACAGTATTAGTAGAAAACATTATGCTGGATGGGCGGCATTTTGTAATTATGCACCTATAAAACTTAAAAAGATATATCCTTTTACTGATGGTCCGGAAGTAGATGCTAAGTGGCACTATGAAGTAGGTGATTGCGTGAATACCCACAGCCTCATTGGTAGCATTTTATATAAACATAAGCAATGTGATTTAGTTCAAAAAGTAAATAGTGAAATGAAAAAATTTCATCCATTTGATGGTGAATTGTTGTAAAGACTTATTTGGATTAGTTGAGATATAAATTAGGCTAATTATTTTACTTCAAAGGAATGACTTGTTATACGAGAGTTATTATGAATAATACACAAAATATGCTTATTTATCAACTGTTTGAAAAACAAGTGTTGAATACTCCAGATAATATTGCAATAGAGTTTGATGATATATCTCTTACTTATTTAGAGCTAAATAATCTAGCAAACCAACTAGCAAACTATCTTAAAAAAAATCTTGAAATAAAAAATAATAACTATATTGCTTTGTATCTAGATAGAACTGAACAAATGGTAGTTGCAATTCTTGCTATTTTTAAAGCTGGTTGTGTTTATGTGCCGTTTGATATTAATTTCCCTGACAGTCGACTTGCGTATATGTTTAATGACATTAATCCTGCACTAGTTATTACCAATGAGCATTATCAAAATAAATTACAGTTGTTATTAAATACAACTAACAGCAGTGAGATTCAAAATTCACAAGATCCAAATGTGATCAAAATATTAGCAATAGATAGTCAGGTTTCAAAGTTAGAAATTGCTAATTTCCCAAAACAAAATTTAGAAATTTCTACCGATTTAATGAATTTAGCATATGTTATATATACTTCTGGAACAACTGGTAGTCCTAAGGGGATATTACATATCCATCGCTCTTTAACTGATAGAATTTTGTGGTTAATTAATTCACATAAAATTTCTAGTGACTTCGTGGTTATAGGAAAAACTCCATATTGCTTTGACCCATCATTAAGAGAAATTTTTGTGCCGCTTTTAGTCGGTGCTAAGTTAGTACTTATGCCGCAAGACACACATAAAGACATGAATAAATTAATCAATTATATTAGTAGATATAATGTCAATATGGCTTTATTTGTTCCTTCACAAATGCAAGTGTTTTTACAGCTTCTTAGGGACGAGTATTTAGATTTGATTAACACTATAAATCTTAAAGTAATTTATTCAGTTGGGGAGAAGTTAACGGTATCGCTAGCAAAGAACATTTTAGAAATGTTTCCAAATGTGAAATTATATAATCAATATGGCTCAAGTGAGAGTTGCATGATTCAACTTGAATATTTAGTTGAGGAGGGTGATCTATTTGCAAAAGAAATTCCAATCGGATATGCCTATCAAAATGTTTACGTATTAGACAAGCATTTAAATCAAGTTAAAGTTAATGAAATCGGTGAGTTATATGTAGGCGGTAATGCATTATCTATTGGATATTTAAATAATCCCAAACTCACTTTAGAAAAATTTATTACGAATCCTTTTTATACAAATAAGCAGCAAAATAATAAATTATATAAAAGTGGGGATTTGGTAAAGTTATTACCAAACGATAAGCTAGAATATATTGGACGTGATGATTTTCAGATAAAATTACGCGGTAATAGAATAGAGCTTGGAGAAATAGAGAGTTGTATTAATAAATATAACTCAATACAGCAATCAGTAGTTATAGCTAAGTCATTATTAAGCAACACTGGCGAAGTAATAAATACATATTTAGTTGGATATTATGTATCCAAATTAAAATTAGATGAAACAGATGTTTTAAATTATCTAAAACAAATGTTACCTGATTATATGGTTCCAAATATACTTATTCACTTAGATGGTTTACCATTAAATATTAATGGTAAACTTGATAGAAATGCCTTACCTTTACCAGAGTCGTTATCCTCAAATAATTACCATCCGGCACAAAACCTTCTTGAGTCAGAAGTCATTGATATTTTTGCTGATTTGTTAGGTGTTTCACATAAAAACATAAGTTTCACTGATGATTTCTTTCGCCTAGGTGGAAATAGCCTTCTAGTAATTAGATTAGTTGCCAAATTAAATCATAAATTTAAATCTAATTTAAAAACCCAAGATATATACCAATTAAAAGCGATTAATAAAATCTATAACTTGATGCAAGAGAGTTTAGGGCAGTTTTGTTACGATGAATATCAAGTTAATGGAGTCGACGAAGATAATTTGTATAAGCCATTTCCATTAACAAATGTACAGCAGGCATATTATTTGGGAAGATTTGGTAACTTTAATTTGGGTAACGTTGCTACGCATGATTATATTGAGTATAAATTTAACTTTTTAGATGTTAATTTGCTACAAAAAACATTTAATCAATTACTCAAACGGCATTTAGCATTACGAAGCATATTTGTTGATAATCAACAACAGTACTTGGCTACAGTCCCAGAGTATGAAATCATGATTTATGATGAGTCAGAGCGATTGTCAATCAGAAATATGCTCTCTCACAAAGTATATACTCCAAGTAATTACCCGCTATTTGATATTTGCGTTAGTATTTCAAGTACATCACAGTATTTTTTGCATATTAGTTATGATGCATTACTTATGGATGCCAATAGTTTTAAAATATTATTTATGGAATGGACAAATTTATATAATAACCCTACCATTGTTTTAAATAAATTAAATATTACTTATCGCGACTATATCCTTAAATTTAATCAAGTAAGATCAAGTAATTTATGGCTTCAGGCAGAAAATTACTGGTTAAATAAACTTGATACATATAACTTTAATATGTCACTTCCTTTAATAAATAAAGACTCTGAGATTAAAAAACCAACGTTTAAGCGCATAACAAAAACTATAGCGAACGATGTTTGGAATAAAATAGTTACCAAAGCGCATCATTATGGAATTAGTCCAACTATTGTAATTATTGCCGCATATGGTCAAGTTCTTAGTCATTGGGCTAATCAGAAAAATATATGTATAAATTTAACATTGTTTAATCGACTACCATTACATGAAGATGTGAATGACGTTATAGGTGATTTTACAGTTTTAGAACTATTTAACTATCATAGCAATATGACAACCACGATTAATCAATTATTTAATGAAATTCATTCTAATCTTTGGCATGATATTGAAAATAATTTATTTGATGGAATCGATTTTCAGCGATTGATAAGAAAACATTATCAATTATCAGATACTGAAGTCGTAGCCCCAGTGGTACTTACATGCTTATTTGGAATGAAAACGGCTCAAGATGAAGAAGCTTTTTTAGATCCTTCATATCAAGGAATAAACTATTCGATTACTCAGACCTCTCAAGTCTGGTTAGATCACAAAGCATACGAAAACAAAGATGGACTTGTTGCTGAGTGGGATTATGTAGAAGAGCTTTTTGCCCCTGATGTAATTGAACAAATGCATGCAGATTATTGTAACTTAATCGAATTATTGGCTTTAGCAAATTGGGAAATAGATAAATTGCCGCAAATTAATTTATCGCTAGTAGATATAAACTTAATTGAAGCATGTAATACAGCAACTCAGGAAAGAAGTAATGACACTCTATTCTCGCGTTGTGAATCAATTGTAGCAACATATGAACTAAATTTGTCTATTGCTGTTATTGATGATATACCGAAATGCGAATATAGTTATAAACATCTTCTATCTGAAGGGTTATTTCTAACAAAATATATCCTTTGGTATAAACAAAGCTTGACCCAAAATAAAGTAGTATCCAAAAACTTAAACTTCAATAGTCAGCTAATTGGAGTTTTTTGTGAGAAGAGCTATTTACAAGTTCTTGCAACATACTCTGTGATGAAGTCTGGGCATGGGTATTTACCCTTAAATATTGATTGGCCTATAGGACGTGCTGAGGAAATATTAGATGAAGGTAATGTTTTAATTGTTCTAATTTCAAGGTCAGAGTATAATAAAAAAGATGGGTTGGCTAAATTATCGTCTAAATATCATTTATTGGTAATTGAAGATGTTTTATTAGAAATATCATCTAATCTGGAAATCCTATTTCAACTTAATCACATTAAATTGCCATCAGTTATGGCTAGCGATATAGCATACGTTATTTTCACATCAGGTTCAACAGGAAAACCTAAAGGTGTAACTATTAGCCATCAAGGAGCAGTAAATACAATTGATGCTGTAAATCGTAGGTTTAATGTCACATCTAGTGATACAGTATTAGCAGTATCAGATTTAAGTTTTGATTTATCGGTATATGATATCTTTGGGCTACTTTTTGTTGGTGGTACTATTGTTTTTCCACAGCAATTAAAGATAAAGGATCAGACATATTGGTTGGAGCTAGTTAATAAGTACAAAGTCACATTATGGAATAGTGTACCACAATTAACCGAATTATTAATAAATGAAGCTAAAAGAACCGATGTATCTATTAGCTCATTAAGGTTGTTTTTGATGAGCGGTGACTTTATATCTGTAACCTTGCCATCTCGGATTAAGGAACTGGCTCATAATGCTCAGGTTGTTAGTTTAGGCGGAGCAACTGAGGGTAGCATTTGGTCGATATGGTATGAAATAATAGAAGTACCAAGCGTATGGAGTAAGATTCCCTACGGTGTTGCAATGCCAAATCAAAAAATGTATATTTTGAATTATAATCTGAAACATTGTCCAGTTGGTATTTTGGGTGATATATATATTGGTGGCGATGGAGTTGCTATTAATTATTGGCAAGATAAAGAAAAGACGATGGCAAGTTTTATTGAACATGAGTCTTTAGGAAGGTTATACAAAACTGGTGATATAGGGTGCTGGAATAAAAATGGTTATATGGAATTCATGGGGCGCTCTGATAACCAAGTTAAAATCAATGGTTATCGTATAGAATTAGAAGAAATTAATAATAATTTATTAAAGATATCAGGAATTAAAGATTCGGTTGTTGTTTATCAAAAGTTTGGCGAATATTTAGTTGGATACTTGGTTCTTGATAATAATAAAAAAATGATATCTACAGATCAAAAAAAATCAAATCTAGAAGTTAGTATTGAAGAATTTAAATTAAAACAATATGGTATTTTAAATGAGTTATCTCCGGCATATAAATTAGCACTTGATTTGGATGAAGCATTCTTTAGATTGAATAAAAGCTATCGTAATTTCACTGATGAAGATATTACATTAGCATCTATACCTGATATAAATAAAGACAAGTACCAGCTGATTAATTATAAAAACAATAGAGCAATAACTGCTGAAATCTTGACAAAAGTTTTATCTGGAATTTCTGGATTAGTCTTATCTGATAAAGTTTTACCAAAATATTTATATCCCTCTGGCGGTAGCAGCTATTCAGTAAGATGTTTTATTAATATAGTGAAACCGCTAGAAAATATAAATTCTGGATACTATTATTATAATCCAGTTAATCACGAACTATGTATTTCAGATAATCCAAAATTAGCCCTAGAAAATAATGAGAATGAGCTACATTTAATAGTCTACTTGCCTGCTATCAAGCCTTTGTATGGTGATTCATCATTAAATCTTGCTTATATTGAAATTGGGCATATGTTAAGCTTATTATGTGAGGAGCTCGATAGAAATTGTATTAGTTACCATGTAGATATTGGTATAAAAACTATAGATTTGGATAATACCTTGGTTGCTAAAATAGTATTAATGCCAATATCTAAAATTCAAAATGTTAATTTTAGGGTTAATGTAGATTATTTAGAGTATAATAAATCATCAAATATGTATACTGATATTAATGGTAATTTAAAAATTCAATTATCAGATAATCTTATTGATAAGGCTAACGAACTAAATCAGTTATTAAGTAGTTCTAAAATATTAGTCGTATTTGAAGCTGAATCAACAGTTCAAAATTTAGTATATAGTGGTGTAGCTGCCCAAAAGTTAATGAGTAAGCTTTATCAATATAATATAGGCGGTTGTAGCTTAGGGTATGTTCCATATAATGGTGTTGTTTATTCCTTAGCTTTAGGTAAGGTTGATAGTAAAGAAAAGTCTTTGTCTGAAAGTAAGTTAACTAAAAAAGATTATCAGACATTGATTAATTTTGAACTTAGCAAAACTCTACCAACGTATATGTTACCACAAAACTATATTTTATTAGATGAGTTACCAATAACGGCAAATGGAAAAATAGCCCTTAACCAGTTACCAAAATTAACGATACACAAACAAAGTACCTATATTGCCCCACAAAACGATCTTGAAGCGATGTTTTGTAGGGCATATGAAGATGTTTTAGGGTTGCCACACAATAATGTAGGGGTGGATGATGATTTCTTTAATTTGGGCGGTAACTCGTTATTTGGGATGCAGTTAGTTGCGCTTATAAATAGTAAATTAAAGGATAAAATTAATTTAACTCAGTTATATAAATATAAAACTGTTAGGAATATTTGTAATATAAATATGAGTCTTAATTCACAACACTTAAGTGAAGAAGTTACGCTATGAAAAATTTTATAGCTACGCTCTATGAGGCAAAATCCGAAAATATAATCTTATGGAAAAAAAGCGATAGTACAGACTTGAGTTTAAAATATGATAAAGAATTTGGTTTATCTGAGATTATCAAAGATAAAATTAAACAATATAAAGATAAAATTAGAGATATTCTAGCGTTTAATAAAATTAATAGTCAAGAAGAATCCAATTTAATAACTTACTATATGATACCAAATAATTTACGTAATTGTGTGCTATCAGAGATACAAAAAGGAATATATCTTCAAAGTAAGATTGATAGTAATTTAAGCACCTATAATGTACCTATTTTAATCCGCATACATTGTAAAAATGAAAAACAATTAAATATAATCCGTAATTTAGAGTCTGCAATCACATTATTATTGGAAAAACATTCCATTTTGAGAATGGTAGTTCTAGATGACTTTAAGTATAAAATTGATGATACTAGCTCGTTTGAAATATACAAAAAAATTATTTCTTCAAAAAAGCTAAATGAGTACCAAAAAGAACAGTTAAATTTTGTATTTAACCTTGATAGTGGGCATTTAATAAAATTAGAGATAGTAACTTTAGAAGATTGTGATGACGTTATTCTTAATTTAACTCACCATCATATTTTGAGCGATGCTTACTCTACGGATTTTTTGGTTAATGAGCTACTAAATCTATATTTAGGATTAATTAATAATACCATAAATAATAATGCCATTTTTAAAGAACAACTAAATTATTTTGATTACCAAGCATACCAAGAATATATTTTACAAACAGCAAAATATAAAACAGCAATTAGTACATTAGTAACTAGATTAAATAATAGTACGCCTCTTCAATTGAAACATAAAATAGTCGCAAGATCTAATGTAGGAAATTTTTCTAACTTTCTAGTTGAAGCAGATGTTTATAATAATCTTACCCAACTAGCTTTGGAGGGGGATGTAAGTTTATATTCGATTTTATTAACAGCATTACATTATACATTAAGTATTTTTAATGGTGACAATCATGACTTTCCAATTGGGATAACTATCTCAAATCGACCGTACGAATTTAAAAATGCAATTGGTCCATTTATTGGGATGTTACCTATTTTTTTTAAATATAATAAATCTGAATCAATTTCTACAAATATAATAATGATAAATCAGGAGATTTTATACTTAAATGAGCACCGTGATCTTAACTTAAATATTATAGCTAGGGAATCCAAGAAAAATTTGGAAGAAATTATGGGGCTAATTCATGTAATGTTTACTATGCATAACTTTAATTCTTCACCTGGAAATAGATCATTACAGGATAAGGTTGAGGTAATCGATGTAACTCAAGATACAGAAAAATTTGGAATATCTATTTTAGCTAAAGAAGTTGATACTGGCATAAATTTCTGCATAAGTCATGCAAGTGAGCTATATGAAAATAGTTATATACAATCTGTTTTTAACAGCTATGTAAATTTATTAAAAAACTTAAATCATAAAACAATACTTACTCCATTTAAACCTACAATGCTACTTTCAAAAAGTGATTATCAACAAATTGTTTACACATGGAACAATACGAATGCATCTTACCCAAATGATAAAACCATTCATGAATTATTTGAAGAACAGGTTATAAGAACACCTGATAATATAGCAGTAGTCTATGAAAACAAAGAACTAACATACAAAAAATTAAATGAAGCATCGAATCAACTTGCCAACTATTTAAGAACTACATACCAAATTAAGGGTGATGATTTAATAGCCCTATGCCTTGATAGAAACGAATATATGTTAATAGCGATACTTGCTGTCTTAAAATCTGGTGCTGGATATTTGCCTATGGATCCAGTATACCCAGATGAAAGAATTTCATATATTTTGAAAGATACTAAATCAAAAATATTATTAACTAATGAAAGATATGCCATTAACTTAGGGGTAGCTGCTGATATATCTGTACTTCCGTTAGATAGTCAAAAAATCCAACAGGCACTTCATTTGCAAGCAACATCAAACCCTATACGCCAAATCAATAGCACAAATTTAGCTTATGTGATTTATACCAGTGGAACAACAGGTAAACCTAAAGGTGTGATGGTCGAACATGGAAATTTAGTCAATACAATATTATCATTATCTTCCAAATATAATATTAAACCATTAGAACATTTTTTATTATTTTCAAACTATATATTTGATGCATCAGTTGAGCAAATATTTTTACCATTGACCAATAATAGCACTTTAATAATTCCAAATAAAAGTACTATTGAAGATACTGATTTATTTTTGGATTTTATTAGAGTTCATGGGATTACGCATCTTGAAGCAACACCATCATATTTGCAATTGTTAGATCCAATGATCTTAGCGAATTTAAATCGATTAATTTCAGGAGGTGAATATCTTCCATTAGATTTATACACGAAATTAGCAAAGCAAGTAGATCTATTAATAAATGTATATGGCCCAACCGAGGCAAGTATCACGTCAACTATCGCTATAAATAATTTGAGTATTGGTAGGCCTCTTTCTAATGTTATGGCATATATTTTAGACTATAATATGCAACTAGTACCAATTGGAGCAATAGGGGAGTTATATATAGGAGGAGTGGGGCTTGCAAGAGGTTACTTAAACCTACCAGAACTAACGTCCGAAAAGTTTATATCTAATCCCTTTCAAAATAAGGATGATAAGTTAAATAATAAGAATAGCAGACTCTATAAAACTGGAGACTTGGCTAGATATTTGCCTGATGGCAATATAGAGTATATAGGACGTAATGACTTCCAGGTTAAGATACGCGGCTTTAGGATAGAGCTAGGAGAAATAGAGAGTAAATTAGTAGCATATCCTGGAATCAACCAAGCGGTAGTATTAGCCCTTGACCATAAAAATAGTTTAGAAAATGGAAATACTTCAGGTAATAAATACTTAGCAGGATATTATGCATCAGATACTAAACTAGATGAAACGACTATACTTACAGAACTAGGAAATCATTTACCAGATTATATGGTGCCAAGTGTACTAGTACATCTTGATAGTATACCATTAACTATAAATGGAAAACTAGATAGAAAAGCACTGCCAGATCCGGAATTTATAAGTACTGCTACATACGTAGCCCCAAGAAATGACTTAGAAGCATCAGTATGTACTATTTACGCCAAAATTTTAAATATGCCACAAAATAGTATCAGTATAACAGAAAGTTTTTTCAGGTTAGGTGGTAATTCATTAAGTGTAATTAAGCTAATTGCTCAATTAAAACATTATTTAGGAATTAATATTGATTTCTCATTTATATATAAATATCCCAGTATAAAGAAAATATCAGAAAATATTCACGAAATGAATCATTCTCATTTATTAAGAATTATTGGAAATCTGAATGCTTCTGACAATAATAAACCAATATTTATCTTATTTCATACAGCACGGGGGAGTTCTGAAGTTTATAGCAATTTTTTAGAATATATACGAAAAGATTTTAATGTCATCTTGGTTAATTCGCATAATTTATCTCAATTTATTACCAAAAACTATATTTATGATTTTAATGAATTGTGTAATTTATATTTTAATGCATTAGAGCCATTAATTACGAGAGACACTAAAGTATTTATAAGTGGATGGTCTTTTGGTGGGCTAGTTGCTATCGGTGTATTACAAAAAATGTTAACATTTAAGAATAAGCTTAATTCATCTAATTTTAATTTGGTTTTGTTTGACTCCATCCCTCCAGATATTATAGTTAAGTTAGTATCTGAGACGTCTATGGAAAATGAAATGGATGAATTATACCCATCATTACCACAAAAAGAGGTTGGTGCAATACATGACAAAATGTATATTAATTATACATTAAATTCAAATATTGATGACGTTAAAATGAGCTTGATAAAAGCTAGTGTTACTGAAGAATCAATTAGCAGATTTAATGAATATCAAGATTATAAATATTATGGCTTTGAAAGATATTTTAAAGATGTTGAAAGCTTTACTATAGATGCAACTCATGAAACATTATTTGATGAAAAGTTTTTATCAGAAATGGCAAAATATATTATTAATCTAATATAAATGGATGCTGCCATAAATCAATATGGCAGCTTAAAATTATCCCCCACAACCCTACCAACCGCTACCCCATTTTTATGGGGTAGCTAATGATGTTTTATTGCGCTATAATAACGCCTGGAACTATAAAAAATCAAATCATATTTAACAAATAATGTTATCAAATGAAGGGTTTACAAGATGAGATTAGCTTATAAAAGCAATTTATTATTAATCATGGGTACTGTTGGAGTTTTATTATTATCGGGGTGTAATTCTGGTGGCGGTAATAGTCATACATCTTTGTCGTCAAATAGTCAAATAGGATCAGAAGCTGTTGTTATTGAAAGTAGTTCAATAAATAATGATGGGAGTTTTTTTGATAAACCACGAATGATGATTACTAATAGTGCTGGTAGTAAATTATCGTTTTTCGTAATTGAAAGTCCTAGTTTTGAATCTTAATTGGATTTGGTGTTAGCAAATGCTAGTTCCTCTCAAGATAAAGTAGCTTACGATATTACTTTAAAATTACCTAATAAATCTTTTACATTAGGCAATTCCTCAAAAAGCCCAGACTCTTGTCAGTTTGTTAAAAAATATGACAGCAGTGCTTTAGAATTTAAATTGAATCCTAGTAGAATGTTTGGTCGTAGCTCATGCAGTTTTACTATTACTTATAATCATTCTAAACGAGACTATGATTTAGGTTATAAAAAAACCGCTAAACATAAACGCTTAGATCTAAATTATACTTATTATTCTCCTTCTAACTCAAGTCAGTCAAAGAGCGATAGTATATCTAATGCTATGTTTTGCTTTAGGGGTGCTGAATCAATAGCGTGCGAATAATGGAAGTGGTGGTGTATAGAGGAGATATCTAATATCCAAGATCACGATTAATATTTAGGCAAACAAAATTGTATTGCATATGTGCAAAGCTGCCATTGCCTAGTTTTAGCCATTTTATATTGCTATTATTAGTATAGTCGTATGCAGTTAGCTTTGTTCCTGAGTCATTATAGAGTGTTGTTGTACGCATTAGGTATTCTTGTGTACTACAATTAATTTGCCAAGATGAGATTAGATATTTAAATCGCGGCTCGTTAGTTGGGTAAGCAAATTTATTTGGTGCGGTTACTGTCTTACGATCTTCAAAATTAAATATTTGGGTATTATCACTACTAACGCCCGAGCTAATGCTATTAACATTAATTTCGTCAACCATAGAGTTATCATCAGTAGTACCCATATAGCGCCAGTTGTCACCAGTACCGCCAGGCTTTTGAGATTGTGGAAGTTTTGGAATATTTGTTTTGCCTAATTTATGAGAAGAAGTGCTACTTCCTCCAAACCAAGCGCATCCTGATACTATTACATTAAGTATTAGTATTAGGCAGAATTTTTTTTTCATTTTAGTTAAAAGATGCCAGTAAGCTGACATCTTCATAATTCCTAAGAATTTATTTATTTTTAGCAACAGCTTCTTTTAATGCTTTACCAGCTTTAAATTTAGGCGTTGTGGTTGCTGAAATTTTGATTTCTTTACCAGTTTTAGGGTTACGGCCAACACGTGCAGCACGTTTAGCAGTTGAGAATGATCCAAAACCGATTAGAGTAACAGTATCACCCTTTTTAAGAGCACCAGTTACCGATTTGATAAAAGCATCAACAGTTTCACCAGCTTTAGCTTTAGAAATATCTGCATGACTAGCGATTGCTTCGATTAATTGAGATTTGTTCATATAATTCACTCCAATAAAAAATTAGACTTAAAGATTTAAATACTACGCAGACATAGTTATACCAAACTATTTCACCTATTGTCAATGATTTTTATTGTAAATTTAAGGCAAAATAACTAACATGCTGTTATGTATTTGATTATTGCTTTACTAATTATTGTGATTAGGGTGGTTATATTGCTATGTTTATACCGCATGAGTAGTAGATATAGCCTCTTTAATTACTTTTAGTTTTTCTTGGTGGATAGTATTTATAAAATCACTGGGATTAGATAGTCTAATCTCGTTATACTTAATATGTTGATAATCATTGACAATTTGTTTTATTAATCCAAGATGATGTATTGTTTGGGTTTCATTTTTACTAGAGGCGATAAAATAGCTAAGATCAATAAAGTCTAAATAGCGATCAACTCTACGCGTTGGGTCGATATTAGCTATAATGCTATATATGGAATCAATACTTAATTTATTAAGTGTTTTGATATTATTGTAATATTTTACTATGAGTAATGCCATGGCCTTTGATTGTTTATTCATTCCTGATTTATTGATGAATTCACTAATTTTGTCAATAGGAAAATAATTACTCACAAAATAAAAAAGCACCCCGAAGCGTTTATGAGTAGAGTAGTTGTTATTACTCATTGTTTGAGACATTGTTGTAAATAGATTAAAATTATCTAGATCTTTGATAAGTGGTACAAATTCAGGGAGTATTTGTTCTAATGCACTGCAGTTATGAAGGGTTTTAAAAAAGTTGCTACTATGGTAAGTCATCATGGTTTTATTAATTTCAAGCCAGATACGTTCAGCACTTAGACTTTTTAGTTCACCACTACTAACAATTTTTTTCATGAGTAGTAGTGTTTCATCAGCCACTTTGAAATTTAGTTTGGCACTAAACCTTGCAACTCGAAGCACTCGAAGAGGATCTTCAGTAAAAGCATCACTTATATGACGAATTACTCTATTTTTTAAATCATTCTGTCCACCAAATGGGTCAATTAGATTTTCATTTTCATCTTCAGCAATTGCATTAATAGTTATATCACGCCGTGCTAGATCATCTTTAAGAGATATATCAGGTGTTGCATTAAATATAAATCCACGATACCCAATAGCGACTTTTTTTTCGCTCCTAGCAAGAGCATACTCTTCTTTTGTTTTAGGGTGTAAAAATACTGGGAAGTCACTACCAACCGGTTTGAAACCTAGTTTTATCATTGCCTCAGGTGTGCTACCTACAACTACAAAATCAGTGTCATTAGATGGAATTCCAAGAAGCTTATCGCGAATACATCCGCCAACTTTATATATTTCCATCGCTATACCAGCTAGTTGTTAATTTTTTGAGCGTCAGTGTTGTCGTCATCAACGCCAGTTACATAGTGGTTTTTACTTATATGATTAACATAAGTAAGTAAATCAATCGTATCTTTATTTGCAAACTCAGCATCGTATGCAGCTTTATTAGTTAATACCTTTTGTACATAATCACGTGTGATCGAGATGGGGATTAATTCAATTTGAATTGTATTATCTAGTTTCCCAAGTTTATCTTGCCATCTGCGAGCTCGATTGGGGCCTGCATTATATCCAGCACTTGAGTAGATTATATTATTCGCAAATTTACTATATAGACTTCCTAGATACCAAGTGCCAAATTTAATATTACAATCAGGGCTTTCTCTGTAACAGTTTTTGGAATCGGATTTTTTAGCAATATATGCTGCAGTTTGGGGCATAATTTGCATAAGGCCAACACCACCATCAAAAGCAATAACCCAATAATTAAATCTACTTTCTTGACGTGAAATCGCTAAAGCATATGATTTATCAATCGAATTATTTGCACTATATTTTTTATAGCTACTTAGAAATGGAGCTGGGAAGCTGAGGTCAAGATATCTATTGTCCATCTGGTTAGCTGCTGAAATACTTAAATCATAGATACTTTGTTTGCTAGCGAGATTACTCATAGATAATAAATCAGTATCGGTTGCTTGTTTAGCAGCATAATTCCACTCGGCTATTGCGATATTTACTAAATTCCTACTCCCACCAGATTTTCCGATTTGATATAATGATAAGGCAGATTTAGCATTAATTGCATACTGGTTGGAACTAAGTGACGTGGTCTCAGGATGATTGATTTTAAATACGGTACCATTTTCCATTTCTGACTGAGTTAGCATTGAGTAATAAGAAAAATCTTGGGGTATTTGGTTAAAGAATGTTGTAGCTTTTTGAGTGTCACCTAATTGTGTATATGATTTAGCCATCCAATATAGCCAAACATTTTTGGTCTTAAGACTCTCTGGCATTTCATTAATACTGTCAATTACTTTTGACCATTTACCATAGTATAAATAACTTCGCACTTGCCATTCATACTCTTCGTTACTCATATAATCATTAGCATAGCTTGAGTATAGACTAAGTGCGGTTTCAAAGTCATGCTTTTGGGCAAATTGCATTGCTAAATAATTACCGAGAAAGGCTTTAGTATCAGAATCAACATCAGATTGTTTTAGTTCTTTTAGGGCGATATCGGGGGTTTTATGCCCAATATTAGATATTCTATTAACGACTAAGAAATTATAATCTTTATTCTTGGGGAGCTTTTTAGTAGTTGTTTCGTCATAATGTGCAAAACTAATTGGGTGGATTTTTATGTCATTTGCAATTTGATTAAAAATATCCGTTTTATTATTAATAATCAAGTTATCAAGCATAATATTACGTTCAAATGTACTAATATCACCTTTTTGGTATTTGATTGCTATATAACTTGCACACCAGCTAGGTATATTATTATTTATGAGTAAGCTAGTATCAAGTGTTGGGATGCCACTTTTAGTCATATATACTGAATAATCAAAGCCACATTTTTCATTTTGATTGCTCCCTGAAATATCAAGTAAACTAAATATTCGTTTATAATCAGCGTAGCTGTTATTATTAAAATTAAAAATCAATAGTTGGTGAATCAGATCGTTTCGCATATAGCTATTGGGGCTATTTGCAATAAAATATTCAGCATATTTAGCAACGTCTTTAGTTAGCATTGCTTTAGCGTATAAATAACTAATAACACGATTTTGCGAGTCAGTGCTATATAGTGTACCGAGGGCTGTTAAATTCCCAGTGGTGTAGGCTTTATCCGCTTTAATAAGTAGAGAACTAGCCATAACAGGGAATGTAAATATACTTAAAAATAATGCGACTAAGATTTTTTTATTCATTGTATTCCCAAAAGTAAATTCTACACTAACGAGTAATTATACCTGAATTATATTTTCTATTGATTGAATTTACAAAATTAATTTATATCTGGTTTATTAATGCTATAATAATTAGCCAAAAACTGATGAGTGAAATTTTATGCACAATGAGAAAAATACGCTTCGTAGAGAATTTATTATGAAGTGTCAAAATTTAGATATTAATGCGCGTCTTGACTATTCTAAAAAGCTTTTGGTAAATATAAAGCCACTACTTGATAGTGTAAATAAAATTGCGATATATCATGCTTATGGATGGGAGATTAGTTTAGCATCTATAATTGATTATTGCATTAAAGAACAAAAGCAACTATTTCAACCGGTTACTTATCGGCATCAGCGCCAAATGTTATTGATGCCATATGATGTTACAATAAAAAATATTTTTGTGGAACCTGACTATATACCTCCTAATTCAATGAAGTGGTATAATGTAGACTTAATTATATTGCCATTAGTAGCTATAGATAAGAGTGGATACCGCCTTGGTAAAGGTGGTGGCTATTATGATGCCACCTTGGGGAATGTTATAGATTTAGGAGAAAAAGTCCCAAAATTATGTGGTGCTGGATATTCTATTCAAATGTATTTGGGTGATTTACCCAAAGAAAAATTTGATGTTCAGCTTGATTATTTTGTTTCGGAAAATGGTTTAATAAGTTTTAAATAGAAAGTGTTAAAAATGCAATTTATTGATTTAAAAAAACAGTATGAATATATCAAACAAGATGTATTAAAAGAGATTAATGAAGTCCTTGATTCAGGCCAATATATTATGGGCAAAAAAGTAGATGAATTAGAGTCAGTTTTAACTAATTATACCGGTGCCAAACATTGTGTTGGGGTTGCTGATGGTACCAAAGCATTACTAATAGCTTTAATGGCGCTTGATATTGGGGGTAATGATGAAGTGATTGTTCCAGCGTTTACTTTTATCGCAACAGCATCAATGGCAGCTCTTCTTGGAGTTAAGCCGGTATTTGTCGATATTGATCCAGATACTTATAATCTTGACCCAGAACTAATTGAAGCTGCAATAACACCAAAGACCAAAGCAATTATTGCGGTTGGTTTGTTTGGTCAATGTGCTAATCTTGATGCAATTAATAAAATCGCTGCGAAACATAATCTGGCGGTGATCGAGGATGCTGCTCAAAGTTTTGGGGCTTTGCATAATAACAAACATTCATGTAGTATGACAACCATTTCGTGTACTAGTTTCTTCCCATCCAAGCCATTAGGTGCATATGGTGATGGTGGTGCTTGTTTTACTAATGACGACGCTCTTAATGAAAAAATTCGTTGGATTAGAATTCATGGACAAGATGTACGCTATCATCATAAGATTTTGGGACTAAATGGCCGTCTTGATACCATACAAGCTGGTATATTATTAGCAAAAATGCGAGTGTTTCCAAAAGAGGTAGAGCTTCGCGATAAAATAGGTAGACGTTATAATGAATTATTAAAAGATGCAGATTGTGTAATTCCTTATACTGCACCAGGTAATACTCATGTATACGCTCAGTATTCTTTAATAGTAAAAAACCGTGAGAGCTTTATTGCAAAATTGCAAGCTCAAGGTGTTCCAACTGCGGTTCATTATCCAATACCATTACATTTACAACCTGCATTAGCAAAATATTATGATAATCAGCCATTACCTCATTCTGAGAGAATTGCAAAACATATAGTTAGTCTACCGATGCATCCATATCTTGATGAAGCAACGCAAGATAAGATAGTCACTGTAGTTAAAAATAGTTTGTGATAATTTCATCAAATGATTGAATATATTAAAATGCCACAACCATTACTAGTAATTGGATTATTTTATGCAATAGTTGCGGCATTTTATATCATTGATTTCATTCGCGATGGCTATTGGGGTGGAATGTGGTGGCAACTTAAAACTCGTTTTACATCTCACCCTAAGCGTATATTGTTAGTATTAATAATTCTCTTTGTGATAATTATGTTTATTGATATGCCGATATCACAACTATCCAAAGATTATTATAATCATAGTTTTTATAAATGCGTTGATTTTATAAATGCCACGGGTGAGGGCTGGTTTATTGGCACTGTCATTTTTACATTTTTTATGCTCTTTCAATTTTTGGGGCAGCAAAAAATGGCAATTGTTGCAAAAATCAGTTTTATGGCGTCAATTTATGCCGGGTTATTTAATGCGGTAATTAAGTTTGTATTTAATCGTGAACGACCTGGGATTGGTATGAATCCATTTAATTTCTTTCATTTTTTTGCTACTGGTGCTAAGCATTTTACTGATTTATTTTATGCGTATAATAGTATGCCATCAGGTCATGTGGTAACGATAGTTGCTGCAGTTACCCCATTTTTTCTGAGTGTTAAAACCAATTGGGTAAAAACCATACTGGTATTATGTGTAATTATAATGGCATTTGCAAGAATTTACACCCTAAACCATTGGATAAGTGATGTATATATTGCATCAATATTTGGTCTTATTATTGGTGTTAGCTGTTATGAATCTAATAAACATAGACTTCTTGGTTTAAAATAAATGAATTTTGATTTACACCCCGAAGAACTTATTTTGACTAATAGCCTAAAACAAAAAATAATTGATAAAATTGGACGTGATTCGATTTCAGTTAGTCAGTATATGGAACTTGCTTTATACGAAAAAGATTATGGTTATTATAATAACCTGCTACATAAGTTTGGTGAAGCTGGAGATTTTATTACCGCACCTATGGTATCCAAAGTGTTTAGTGAATGTATCGCTAAACAGCTAAAAGAGCTATTGGGACATATTCCTAATAACCGCAATATTTTAGAAATTGGTGCTGGTAATGGGCAAATGATGCTTGATTTACTTAAGCTTCTTGAGGATGATATTAGTTGCTACTTTGTACTAGAATTAAGTGCCAATTTAATTAGTCTACAAAAGTCTTTTATTAGTGAGAAAGCCCCACATCTATTAACTAAAATAGTTTGGTTAGATAGTCTTCCTACTAATTTTGATGGAATTATTTTGGCGAATGAAGTGCTTGATGCACAACCATGTGATGTTATAGTCTGGGATAATGGTAAAATTAATGAGCGGGTTATTTCAGTTGATAGCAATAATAATTTAGTTTATAAAGAAGTACAGCTTCAATCACCAGAACTACTAGATATTGCAAAAAAAATAAATCTAAATGCGGATTATTATACTAGTGAAATTAGCTTAAATAATCGCGGTTTTATAAAATCTCTAGCGCAATCTTTGAGTAGTGGATTTATTTTATTAATAGATTATGGACATTCAGAGAGTGAATATTATTCCTTGGCTAAAGCAAAGGGAACCCTAAGAGGGTTTTTTAGGCATCAGTTATTAGATGATATACTGGTATATCCAGGCTTGATTGATATTACTACAAGCGTTGATTTTACTAGTATTGCTACAACTGCTATTGATAATGGGCTTGATTTTATTGGTTATACAACCCAAGCAGGGTTTTTACTAAATTGCGGGATGATGGAGATGCTTAATTCATGGCACCAAAAATTAGGCGATACAGAGTATTTACGCTTAACTAGTCAGGTTAATTATTTAACTTCACCAAATGAAATGGGAGAGGTTTTTAAAGTTATTGGGTTTTCGCGTGGGATTGATGTTGCCCATTGGATGGGGTTTACAAACAACGACCGCAGCTATACTTTGTAGATGTGCTAGAAGTTGGCAGCTACGTATTACAACGGCGTATTCCCAGCGTTTTATTGGGTCGTTTCACACTTTATTCGTCATCCCAGCATTTTATTTGTGTCATCCCAGCGGATGCTGGGATCCATGCCCTTGCCCTAAAAACAGTTAGAGTATGGATCCTCGATTCTTATTGGGGCCGCATTATATTTTGGTCGAGGATGACGTTCTCTTTGCGTGCTATCCTAGTGCTTTACACACGTCATCCCAGCGGAGGCTGGGATCCATTAAATTTTTAGGAGTATTTTATGCAAACAATTTACGATTTTAAAGTAAAAAGTATTGATGGTCAGATGATTGATTTATCAATTTATAAAGATAAAGTTTTACTTATAGTTAATACTGCAAGTAAATGTGGATTTACCAAACAATATACTGGTCTTGAAGAATTGTACAAAAATTATAAAGACAAGGGGTTAGTTGTGTTAGGATTCCCGTGCAATCAATTTGGTAGCCAAGAGCCAGGGGATGAGGCTGAGATAAAAGAATTTTGTAGCCTAACTTATGATGTTAATTTCCCGATGTTTGCTAAAATTGATGTTAATGGGGATAATACAGATCCATTGTATAAACTCCTAAAAAACTCCGCTAAAGGTGTGCTTGGTAGTGAAGCAATTAAATGGAATTTTACTAAGTTTTTAGTTAATCGTAAGGGTGAAGTTGTAGAGCGTTTTGCATCGATTACTACACCTGAAGCATTAGTAAAAGACATAGAAAAAGTATTGTAATATAGGGAGAAGAATTAATGATTATTGCAGTAACTGGAGCTTTTGGTTTTATTGGCTCAAATTTAGTGAAAGCATTAAATAATTTGGGTTATACTGATATTATAGCGGTAGATAATTTAACCAATGGGTCTAAAATAAAAAACTTAGCTGATTGTCAGATTTTGGATTTTGTGGATAAAGAGGATTTTATCAAAGAAATTGCGGATGGTAATTATAATAATGAAATTGATTATATATTCCATCAAGGAGCATGTTCAGCTACAACCGAACAAGATGGGCGTTATATGATGAAAAATAATTATGAATACTCAAGTGTTCTTTTAGAGTTTGCCCAAAAAAATGAAATTCCTTTTGTATATGCTTCATCAGCATCAGTGTATGGTAATAAAGAGGCTTTTATTGAAGAGTTGGAGCATGAGTTACCGCTAAATGTGTATGCATATTCAAAGTTTTTATTTGATCAAATGGTTAGACGCTATTATGAGATAGGTCTAACAGCACCAGTAGTTGGTCTTCGTTATTATAATGTTTATGGACCAAGAGAATTTCATAAAGGTAGGATGGCATCCGTTGTACTTCATAATTTTAACCAATATCAAGAAACTGGTAAGGTAAAATTATTTGAAGGCTGTCAGGGTTATGCCAATGGTGAGCAGGTACGTGATTTTATTTCTGTTGAAGATGTTGTTAAAATCAATATGTTTTTCTTTAATAATCATGTTAATGAAGTTGAAGAAATCTCTGGTATTTATAACTGTGGTACAGGCAAGGCGCGAAGCTTTAATTCTTTAGCTTTATCAACAGTTAATGCTTGTCGAGCCCATAAAAATGAGCCTCAATTAACACTTGAGGAAGCTATCAAAGACGGCATTATTGAGTATATTCCTTTCCCAGGAGATTTGGCAGGGCGGTATCAGTGTTATACAGAAGCCAACCTATCCTATTTACGTGAAGCTCATTGTGAGCATGAATTTTTGAGTCTGGAAGATGGCATTAGTAATTATGTGAGTTTTTTATTAAATAATTAAACTAATTTGGCGAAATTTTGCTAAGACTAAAAAACTAATAGCTTGATTTTTGGAGTATAATATCGTTATAAAGTTATTTAATATTCTTTTTAATAAGTTATCAGATAAATTAAAAGCAGAAATTAGGGTAAAATCTATAGCTAACCAAATAAGAATAAGCAAAAGTATTAATTTTTTGGTAAAGTAGTATGCAAAAACAAACAATAATCACAACACAAAATAGTTTAAAACGAACTGTCAAGACATCTCAAGAATTACTTACTCAAAGTATTAGTAAGGTAAATCTAACATCAAAGCGTGTTAATAGTACGGGAATCCCTTTAATTGATACGGCTAAAGTTAAGCCGCTCACAAAATATAGTACGATGGAGCTTTTTGCTGGTTGTGGTGGATTAGCTCTTGGTCTTGAACTGGCAGGTCTTGAGACAATAGCATTGAATGAAATAAATAAACATGCCTGTGCAACTTTACGTAAAAATCGTCCAGAATGGCATGTAATTGAAGAGGATATTATAACGTTTGTAAAAAATGGCATAAACCAATACATAAAAAACATACCACAAATAGACCTAATATCTGGCGGTTACCCTTGCCAGGCATTTAGTTATGCAGGTAGGAGACTTGGGCTTGAAGATACGCGTGGTACAATGTTTTATAGCTATGCGGAATTGTTAAAACAAATTAAGCCAAAAATGTTTCTTGTAGAAAATGTAAAAGGTTTATTAACGCATGATAACGGAGCTACATTAAAAACCATGATAGATATTTTTGAAGATATTGGTTATCATGTTGTTTACCAAACATTAAATGCGAAAAATTATGGAGTAGCCCAGAAACGAGAAAGACTAGCGATAATTGGTGTACGTAAAGAGTATTATAGAAAAGGGGTTATCCCGTCCTTCCCTAAACCATATGAAAGATTAGTTACATTGGGAGAGGTAATAAAAGATGTTCCTATATCTGAGGGTGCAAAATACCCGGATAAAAAACGCAAAATACTAGATTTGGTACCTCCGGGTGGTTATTGGCGTGATTTGCCAGAAAAAATAGCAAGAGAATATATGGGGGTAAGCTATTACTCTGGTGGTGGAAGAACTGGTATGGCTAGACGCTTATCCTGGGACGAACAAAGTTTGACGTTAACATGTAGCCCAGCCCAAAAGCAAACAGAGCGGTGTCACCCGTCTGAAACAAGACCATTTACTGTTAGAGAATATGCTAGGATACAAAGCTTTCCTGATACGTGGGAGTTTGAAGGGTCAATGAACGAAAAATATAAGCAAATTGGTAATGCTGTTCCTGTTCATTTTGCTACAGCCATTGGGCTTGCGATTGTGCATACGCTAAATCAAATTCATGATCTAGGGTTATAAAATGGCTAATAACAGTATTAATAAAAATGAAGTTATAAAGAATGCAAAAGAGTTTTTTAAAAAATATATAATAGAAAATCATATTAAAAATACAGAAAAGCTAACCAAGATTTCTGAATTTAATATCAATCCATTTCTAACTATATACTTGGCAAATTTTCTTTCTGGGCATGTTACATCTGAAACTATAGCAAAGGCACTAATATATCCAAGGGTACTAGGTAGTTCAATCACCACCTCGTTCGGTAGCCATATACAAAATTTTTGCAGTAGCCTATTACCTAGCATTGGCTCCACTACTCCGGGTATTGATATTGAATTTATAGATCAGAAAGATAACCGTAAAAAATATTGTCAGATAAAGGCTGGACCCAACACAATCAATAAAGATGATATAACAACTATAATTAATCATTTTAAGGGTATAAAAAACATAGCGCGAACCAATAACCTACAAATTAGTACAAGTGATATGATTGTTGGTGTGCTTTATGGAACCAATGAAGAATTAAGTTCACATTATAGAACAATTAATGATGAGTATCCAGTATTTACAGGACAAGAGTTTTGGCATAGGCTTACAGGTGATGAAAATTTTTATTATGACTTAATCAATGCGATTATTGAAGTAACAGAAATTGTTGAAAATACAGAGATTAAGAATAGTACTGCTAATTTACTTGATACGGTAATAAAAAAACTAGCAAAAGAAATAAAGCAAAGTAGTGCATTTAAAAATTATCTAAATAAAAATCCAGATGCAATGGAGTAAGAATTCCCATAGTCAAGTTTAAAGCTCTAAACTTGACTATGGATCCTTATAATTAAATTTTATTCACGTTTTTTAACTATATCTTTCGAATTTGAAATCTTTTTTACAAAAAATTACTTGCCTAAGATATAATAGTTCTTTTATTGCGGTGCATTGTTATGACAGCTAAAGTGATCGTTGTTACCAATCAAAAAGGTGGTTGTGGTAAAACCACGCTTACTATGAATCTTGCAGCTACTCTTGGGCTTAAAAATAAGGTCTTAGTTGTTGATGGCGACCCACAAGGAAGTGCGACTCGTTGGGCAGCTTGTAGCTCAGACGATAAACCATTCCCCGCATCCGTAATGGGTTTAGCAAATGTAGGCGATAAAGTACATCGCGAAATTAAAAAATATCTAAATGATTATGAATATGTAGTAGTTGATTGTCCTCCTGCAGTAGAAAATCCTTTTACAGGTTCAGCGCTAATGATTGCTAATCTAGCTTTAATTCCTATAGTGCCATCACCAACAGACTTATGGTCAGCTATTGGTATCCAAAAACTAATCAATAATGTTATGGTAGTGAATGAAAATCTCCAAACTAGACTGGTAGCTAATATGTGTCAAGGTAATATTAGTATTTCCAAAGAAGCGCTGGTTCTAATTGAAGAATTCGAGTTTCCAAAGACTAAGACTGATATCTACCAAAGAACAGCATATAGACAAGCGGCAGTGTTTGGTGGTTCAGTTCATGATTTGGATAATACAAAGGCTAAAGATGAATTAAAGTCTTTAGTTAAAGAAATACGAGCAATCTTAGTTTAAAAATTGAAAGGTAGAAATTATGTCAAAATTAAGTAGTCTAATGCGTAATTCAATTAGTGCGGAAAAACAAAGTTTAGAACACGGTCATGTTGAAGTGCTGAAGAAGAAACCACAAAGGTTGGCTACTGTTGTGCCTGATCTAGGATTTATCCAAAATTATTATGAAAGCTATATAGCAATAATTAGATCCCAAACTAAACTCTATGAACTAATTCAAAAAGAACAGATATCAATTATTGAAAATAATATCGCGTCGAGTTTTAAGATTTTAAATTCATTAAAAAATGGATTTAAGTCGCTTCAGTCTTAATTAGTAATTAGTATATGAGGATTTAGGGAGTTATCTAGCCATTGGATGATTTTTAGCATATCTTTTTCTGAAACGGTTATGCAGCCAATACTACCGATATTATAACCATACCAGATATGCATAAAAATAGCACTGCCGCGACCTTTTACAATTGGATTCATATTATATTTAATAACGATACCGTATTTGTAGGTGCCATCATCTCTTAGCATGTTTTCATAGCTATTAGCCGTTGCTATACCATGTACCCATTGATTGTATTTTGGATCATCAGGATCATCAATAAATTTATCAATCCTGGTTATTTGACGATAATTAACTTTAAGTGCCATAGATTCGTTATCAAAAGCAGTACCGAGTGGAAATAGTCCAGCGGGAGTCTTGTTGTCACCCTCTATTTTGTCGTAGCTAATACCTCTTGAACCAACATTTGCACTAATTGTTGGCAAAACTTGTACCCAAGTAGATTCATTTCTTTGTAAGGTATAAACTTCAGCGACTGGAGTATTAAGAGCTTTAACTAAAATGAGTTGTTTGGTATTTGATGGGATTTGAGTAGAGTATTTCTTAAGGATAGTAGATACATCCATTGCATTTACAGTAAAACAAACTAGACACAAAAATATACGTAGCATTATATTACTACCTTTAAATTTGACTATTTATAATTGTTTATAATTTATCCAAGTACTATTGTACCATTATACCATAATACAAATGCAGAAATTGCAGTTACTATAATTACTAAGAACATTAAAACTTCAAATTTATTCATTAATAATTTTTGCCCATTCTCGCGACGTGCTTTATAAAATACAAATATACCAATAAAATACATAATGCTTGAGATTGCCAAATACTTTAAGCCACCGGCATAAATTAGCCAAATAGAGTATGTTACGGCTACTATTCCTTTTATCAATTCATAATAATAGATTTTTTTATCAGTTATAATTAATTTAAAAGCATACATTGCTGCAAGTAGATACGGTAGCAATACCAGGCTTGTTGCGATTTGTATCATGTTTAGATAGATTGCCCCACTTTTATAGGCACAGACAATAAACAATTGTAATGTAAGACTACTAAATAAAAGTGCATTACTAGGTACGAGTTTTTTGTTTAGTTTAGTCAAAATCCGTGGCATCGTTTTGTCAATTGCTGATAAATATACAATATTTGTTGCAAGCATTTGCCAAGCTAAAAGTGCTCCTACTACAGAAATTAGGGCGGAGAAACGAATCAAATTACCACCAATAGAGCCAATTACAGCTGCCATTATTCCTGCCGTAGATGGGGTTTGAAGAGTTTGAACTGAGGCAGTAGTGATAATCCCAAATGGTAATACTGAAATTAGGGTGTCGATTATTAGTACTACTATAACGCTTAACATAGTAGCCTTCGCAACATCTTTCATTGATTTAGCATAAATAGCATAGATACAAGCAGCTTCAATCCCCACAAAATCCCATACAGTTACAAGCATAGTGCTTTTTATTTGGGTTAGCATACTACCTAAATGTAAATCAAGGGTAGACATATTGATTTTGAACATATGCCACTGAAAGCCATAACAAAATACTACAATAATAGCCCCAAGAGCTAAGAGTTTAACAGTAGTAATCATAATATTTATATATGAGGCTTCTTTTATCCCTATTGAAATTACAATATGCACAACCCAGATTAATAAAGATTCGCCAATAAATGCTTGTAAGGTTCCACCTGCTGATGTTCCGTGTCCAAAGATGCCAAAGAAATTACCCAATGTAGCAAAAATAAATATAAGATAGCTAGCATTGGCAAGAATAGCATTTAGCCAGTATCCCCATGCAGAATTAAATCCTACAAAGTCACCAAACCCGAATTTGGCGTAGCCATAGATACCGCTTTTAATGTCAGGACGTCGTGCAGATATATATACAAATGACCAGGCAAGAGCAATCATTCCAATAGCAACTATAACCCAATTAAGGACAACAGCTATAGCACCAGCACGATTGGCAATGTTTTGTGGTATATCAAATACACCACTACCCATTATAGAACCGAATGTTAATGAAAATAATGCAAAGAATGTTAAGTCTTTAAAATCTGCATTATTTGTTGAAGTATTTTTGACCATTTTATATTATCTAAAATTTATTACGTTAACCAAGCACTATTGTACCATTGTACCATAATACAAATGCAGATATTGCAGTTACTATAATTACTAAGAACATTAAAACTTCAAATTTATTCATTAATAATTTTTGACCATTTTCGCGACGTGCTTTATAAAACACAAATATACCAATAAAATACATAATGCTTGAGATTGCCAAATACTTTAAGCCACCGGCATAAATTAGCCAAATAGAGTATGTTACGGCTACTATTCCTTTTATCAATTCATAATAATAGATTTTTTTATCAGTGATAATTAATTTAAAGGCATACATTGCAGCAAGTAGATACGGTACCAATACTAAGCTTGTAGCTATTTGTATCATATTTAGATAAATTGCACCACTTTTGTAAGCACAAACTATAAACAATTGTAATATAAGGCTACTGAATAAAAGTGCATTACTAGGTACGAGTTTTTTATTTAGTTTAGTAAAAATCCGTGGCATTGTTTTGTCAATTGCAGATAGATAGACAATATTAGTTGCAAGCATTTGCCAAGCAAGAAGTGCTCCTACTACGCAAATTAGAACGGAAAAACGAATTAAATTACCACTAATAGGGCCAATTACAGTTGCCATTATCCCAGCAGTAGATGGAGTTTGAAGGGTTTGAACTGAGGCTGTTGTCATAATCCCAAATGGTAATACTGAAATTAAGGTGTCGATTATTAGTACTACTACAACGCTTAGCATAGTAGCCTTCGCAACATCTTTCATTGATTTAGCATGAATAGCATAGATACAAGCAGCTTCAATCCCAATAAAATCCCATACGGTTACAAGCATGGTACTCTTTATTTGGGTCAACATACTACCTAAATGTAAATCAAGGGTAGACATATTAAATTTGAACATATGCCACTGAAACCCATAACAAAATACTAAAATAATAGCGGTTAGGGCTAGAATTTTAATAGTAGTAATCATAATATTCACATATGACGCTTCTTTTATACCTAAAGAAATTACAATATATACAACCCAGATTAATACGGATTCGCCAATAAATGATTGTAAGGTTCCACCAGCTGTTGCGCCATGTCCAAATATACCAAAGAAATTACCCAAAGTTGCGAAAATATAGATAAGATAACTTGCATTCCCAAGAAGAGCATTAAGCCAATATCCCCACGCAGAATTAAACCCTACAAAGTCACCAAACCCAAATTTGGCATAGCCATAAATACCACTCTTTATATCTGGTCGTCTTCCTGAGATATATACAAATGACCAAGCAAGTGCAATCATACCTATAGCAACAATTCCCCAGTGGAGAACTACTGCAATAGCACCAGCACGATTAGCAATATTTTGTGGTATATCAAATACACCACTACCCATTATAGAGCCGAATGTTAATGAAAAAAGAGCAAAAAAAGTTAGATCTTTTATCTTAGAATCACTCGATAATGTTTTTATAGTCATTATGTTTCCTAAATTAACGCTTCAATTTAAATAAGTTAAATAGACTTTTAAGTTATATTTAAGCATATTTTATATCATTATTGCGTGATTATACAACTATTTATTTTATGAAGTGTGATATATTATTGGATATTTTTAGGAAAACAACGTTATCAGACAATTTGGAGTAATAATACATTGAAAAAATATAGCTTAATAGCATTTGATATTAAGCGCTACCTTATTTTTTGTCGCACCTTATTTTACAACTTGCAAACACGATTGTGATCATTAGTAATGGAATACTGTGAAATAAAAGTACCACGAAACTTGGGCTAAACCAACCAAAAAATGGAGCAACTAAAAGCATTCCAATTCCAAATCCAGTCATTTGCATTAGTGTTAATAAGCTAAAAAATGGTAATCTTATATTACTAGGTTCTATTTGAACTCTAGATATTAAGCTTACCTCTGCTATACCGTCGCCTATACCAGCTAATATTGCAAAGATTATTAAGAATGATATTTTTGTTTGGGAAAATAATATAATAAAGCTACTTGACATCAAAAATACACCAATTAGAAATAATCGTTCTATGTTTAAAAATCTCTGATTATTGCTTAATAACGTATTTGTTATTTTAGCTCCAGTAAATTTACCAATTGCCCATGTTGCTAAGATTATACCCATGGTTTTACTTGTTGCATTTGGGGTGATTAATTCTGATAATATTGGAAATCCAACATTATGGGCAGCGCTAGCTAATGTATCTGTTAAACTAACAACTAACATTACTGTTAATATTTTATGATTTTTTAATGAGTTTTTTAAGAACTTAAAAGTGCCACTGTCATTGGTTTTTGACTGGTTAGTTTGGTCATTAATTGGAATAACAAATTTAAGTGGTAAAAGCATAGTTGCAGCAATTAGATAGGTAATAATATTAATTACAAAGACCAACTTATAACCATAATTTGCTACAATTAAACCAGATGCTAAACTTCCTATAACACTTGAAGTAGCCGATATTGATGCTAGCCAAGAATTGGCGGTTATCATATGTTTAGATTTTACTAAATAAGGTATTTGTGAGTTTATACCAATAGAAAACATTGAATTACTAAAACCTATTCCAAAACCTATGAATAACAATACATAGTATTGTATGTTTTCAGGAGTTATTAAAATAAATGTTAGTAATACCGCACGTAATAAATCAAAAATAATTAGTGAATATCTACCATAAAATCTTCTAAAATACTTAGTTCCTATAATACTTGCAATAATACCACCAGAAACTCTCGAGGCTAAAAAAACACTTAACATGAAAGTGCTATGAAAAATCATATATATATAAGTCGATAAAGCTATCATATTTAGAAAAGATCCAAAATCAGATATTCCTCTAGCAAAAACAATTAAATATATATTGCGTCTAATCATAGTTTATAATATACTGGTATTAGTTTTATTAAATGTAATCAAAAGTAAATCTCGAAACGCTATTTGTTCAATATTTACTTGTTTAACTTCACTTGCACTATGGTAAAGAATAGAATCCTCTATAATTAAGCTTTCCAAAAAGTTATTCATTGATATATTTAATATCTCACTTGTTTGTGAATTAGTCTTATATAACCTCGAAATTACTGGATAAATATTCCCTGAGTTTATATAGTGCATACATATTAAATCCATACCATCTTGATGAATTCCAGAAGTGGTAGGACTTATTTTCCCCATATTAGCAATTACTCTGAATAAGTGAATATTTATGTTATACTTAAATTTCCTATCTAATAAATTTGTCAAGATTTTTATGTCCATAGCTAAAATATTCTGCATCAATTGATTATTAATAAACTGTTCTTCTACATATGCTAATTTATTAGTGCCTTGAGTGTATTTTATTTGATATTTTATAGACGAATTATATTCACTATTATAATCAATTTCCATTGCATTATCAACTTGATAAATATAACGTAATATTCTTCTTTCTCTGTGAGTATAATCTTTAAAATTTTGATCTAATTTTAATCGCTCCCAAAAAGATATAAACTCAGATTTTTCTTCAGCATTAAAACTTATTAAATTTTCAAAGTTTTTAATATGGCAGTATAAATTATTATTTAGTTGATTTTGAAGTTTAATGATTTCCATGTGATATTTCCCCTTCTAAATTTTGCTAATAATTGGTATCACATGTTTTGTAACTTCATCATATAAATTCAGAGCATTGTTTTTATCATGTACTTTTGCCCAGCATTTTAATAAATAATTTTCTTCAACCTCAGCATTAACATATTTATTCACTTCGTAAGTATCATAGTCAAGAATTTGTGAATGTTGTTTCACATAGTTGATACCATTAAAACCTTTAAAACACCCATTTATTTTGGGATAAATTGCCAACATTGAATAAGGTGTTGTAGAATTAGTAGTAGTATCTACGCTTTTTTTAATTAAATCTTCTGCATCATTTGTATCTAATAACATTAAAAGATATAATTTATAAGGATCTATTTTAGCAATATCATGGAATGCTAAATTTACATATAATCCACCTAGGCGTGGGTTAACTTCTATAACTATCGGTCCTGATTTACTTAATCGAAATTCAAAATGAATAATAGCAGTATCAAGTCCTAAAGCTTTTATACATTCTATTGCGTAGTTTTTTATCTGTTGAATTTCCGATTTTGAAAATGAGGAGGGAGGAGTAATTAATAAATTTTCTAGCACAGTAGAGTTTTTTTGCTCCAAAATTAATTTTTCATTTATTATTACAGGATAAACATTATTTTTATAAGCAATACATTCAACGCTTCCTTCAATCCCATCAATATATTCTTCTAATAATATACTTTTTCCAGGGATGTATTGATAAACCAATGAGTTTAATTTTATTTCATGGCTTGGGCCATAAAAGCTTGCCATGCGAGATGTTTTATAATTTGAAGTAAAATGTTTATAATGAGCGATTACCTCATCTATGTTATGGCATTTTTTAATAAATGATGAACCAGCACCAAAGGGTGGTTTGGCAATTAATGGAAATCCTACTATGTGAGCTTGATTAACAATACTTTTAAGATTACTACATAATGTGAATTTACTCGACTTAATTCCTTTTTCCATTAAAACATGACGCATGATAAATTTATTATTGCATGCATATATTGATTCTATGCTAGAATATTTGAGCCCTAAAGAGGTAGCTACTTCAGCTATAACTGCTCCAGTTACTCCATCAGAAGAAGCATGTCCTGCATTACAAAATATAGTTTTTAAAACATAGGTTTGTTTAATATCAGGGATTAGATTAAGAATATCTTTTACTACAATTTTATCAATAAAAAATATTTTATCACTATCTCTTTTTACTCTTTCTAGATGTTTATAGTTTTTAAGAACTACAGTTAAACAAGCAAATCCTAATTCTTTTGCTGCACTAAAGTGCATTTCACGATAATTATAATTAGCAACCTCTCCATCATCTACATCTATAAATAATATTGCATTTTGTTTCATTTTTTTCTACCTACAAAATTTATTATTCATCAAGCCAAAAGCATTTTTCGCCATGCCAGTTGGTAAAAGTATAATACTGGTGATCATCAATAGTTTCAAATTTCCCATAATCTTCATAATTAGAAACTAGAGGCACAGTGAATTTCCCTTTAATATGCGGAAGTACGTATTCTGGCATAGCAATATTTGATATTCTACGTTTTAATACACTCATTATGCGTATACCTTCTTTTATTGAGGTTTTATATTCAGTAGCACCAGGAGAAAATGGCATGAAGTGATATAAATAATATGGTTTGACTCCTATTTTGTATAAATCAATAAAAAGTTTATGCAAAACTTGTTCATTATCATTAATACCACGAAGAAATGGGATGTTAGAAAAAACTATAGGTACTACTTTTTGTATTTTCATTACAGCATTTATAAAATCTTTGCTTAATTCAAGATAGTGGCATACATGAACTCCAAAAGAATTAACTTTATATTTTTCTAGAGTCTGAATTAGTTTATCGGTAATTCTAAAAGGATTAAAAGTTAATCCCCTAGAATGAATCCTTATTAAAATATCATTATTCCAGTTGCGTATTGCAGATAAGTACTCTTCTAATTTTTCATCTGATAACATTAATGGATCACCACCACTAAATATTACTTCTTCTATTTGTGGCGTTTGTTTTATATATTCTAATGCATCATAAAATAAATCATGGCTAGCACTAATTTTATCAGATTTTTTTTCTAAGGTTCTTAGTGCCTCAAAGCAAAATTGACAATATGAATTGCATGTGTTGCTTATTCTAAGAATTACACGGTTATCATATTTATGTTGACAAATTGGAGTCTTCATTTCGCTATTTAACTCCCAGTTTTCTGTCTCCCCATTATAACCATTGATACCGTCATTATCCCAAAATGGTACAACCTGCCTCCATAATGGATGTTCAATAATGCTTACATTGTCTTGCTTGGAGTTTAATATTAATTGTACATAATAAGGAGTAATCTGCATTTTTTTATTTTGCAAATTTTTATTTATTTTGTGACTAAGATCTTCGCTCCAGCCACCAAAAGCATTACGTAAAGCTTGCTCGTCACGATATATGTTTCTTTGTTGCCATTTCCAGTCGTGGTATTGATTATCTGTCGGATCGATTACTTTTGTTAATGAAATATTTTTCATTTTATGTGTCTTCCTTAAAAGTTAGTTCTTATTCTATTATACTCTATTTTAGAAATAGTTAGTTTAAAAATATGAGTATAATAATCGCACTTTACTTTACAATTTGCGGAATTATTATTATAAAATATTTCTGAAATATCATTTTGCTATGCTAAAATTCTGCCTTATAGTTATTTTGTTATGAGGTTTTAATGCGTGGTTTGATTGCCTGGCTAAGGTTTGTTGCTGTAATTTTAAGTATGTCATTTTTAGTTGTAGCAGTTTTTATACTTTATCATATTTCTCTCAAATTAATTCGTTATCCAATTCGTAAAATATGGACTAGATGCCTACTTTTATCCACTGGTGGCAAAATTAATTTGCATGGTGTGGATTTATCTTCAATAGACTTAAGAAATACAATGGTAGTGTCCAATCATATATCATGGCTTGATACAGTTGTTATGCTTAGATTATGTTATTTACGCTATATAGGTAAGGTTGAAATGCTTAAATGGCCTTTTCTTAGCATGATAATAAAAGCAGGAGGTACGATATTTATTAATCGCCTTAATAAACGTGAGTTGTTAACTCTGAATCAACAAGTAGCAAATGTTTTAACAGATGGTGCTACAATTGGGTTGTATCCTGAGGGAACCACTAGTGATGGAGTAAAAATCCTACCTTTTAAAGCGCCTATTCTAGAGGCTGCATTAATGGCTAAAAGTAATGTTATTCCTGTGGTGCTTAGCTATCGTAAAGAAGATAATAAACTTGCAACTGAGGTTACTTTTTCAAAAGTTAATTGGCTTACTACAGTAATTAATACCTTAAAGCTAGAAAACTTGGTAATTAATGTTACTATATTGCCGATAGTAAGAAGTACTGACTTCAAAACTCGTGATGAACTTGCAGTTTGTTTGTATCAACAAATAAATCAATCCTATCAAAATCAGCAGTAAATAGGTATTTAAGTGATATCGACCCCAAACTCGCTACGAACAGCAAAATGTTGTTGTTTGGGGTGACAATAGAGTCAATCTGTAACTCCCACAAATGAATGCAGGAATCAACTAGCTAAATTAAAGTAGTTCACCATTTACCGGTGCGCTAATGATTTCATCATCATTATCACTGATGTGATCTTCACGTTCAACTACTTTTGCAACGTCTACTAATACTTCACCTTCACCTAGATTAATTAGAGTAACCCCTTGAGCTGCACGTCCTGTTTTACGGATTGTAGCAACAGTGGTTCTAATTAATACGCCACCAGTTGTGATAAGCATGATTTCATCATCATCAGCAACAAGCTGCGCAGTTACTAGTTTTCCGTTACGCTTAGTAACAGCAATAGCAATAACCCCCTTAGTTCCGCGTTTAGTTTCACGATATTCTGATACTGGGGTACGTTTGCCAAAGCCATTTTCAGTAACAGTTAGTACTTGAGCATTTTCGTCATCGGTTGTAAGTAATGCTACAACTTTGGCACCACTACTTAATTTTATACCACGAACCCCACGTGCAACACGCCCCATGTGGCGAACTTCTGATTCATTAAAACGAACTGCTTGTCCACTATCAGAGAAGAGCATAATCTCTTGTTTACCATCAGTAATAGTAACCCCAGCAAGATTATCGCCTTCGTCTAGGTTAATAGCAATAATACCACGGCTACTCGGTCTTGAGAATGCCGATAACTCTACTTTTTTAACTACACCTTCTTTGGTTACAAAGAATAAGAATTTATCATCAGTAAATTCTTTAACTGGCAAGATACTAGTAATTTTCTCATCAGCTTGAAGCGGTAGAAGATTAATAATAGGCCTTCCACGAGTAGTACGGCTACCTTCAGGAAGGTTGTATACTTTAAGCCAATATAAACGTCCTAGTGTTGAGAAACATAGAACATAATCATGTGTATGAGCCATAAATAGACTATGGATAAAATCATCTTCACGTGTTGTAGCTGCAGCTTTGCCGCGCCCTCCACGTCTTTGGCTTCTATATTCATCAACTGGCTGGGTTTTAACATATCCTTCTCGCGATAGAGTAACTACCATATCACGTGGTTTAATAAGATCTTCATTATCAATGTCAGAGCCATCAAAAGTGATTTCTGATTTTCTTGGGCTACCAAATTGTTGTTTTACAAGCTTTAACTCATCCGAAATAATTAGATTGATACGCTCAGGTTTTTTAAGGGTATCTAGTAAATCCAAAATAGTATCCATAACTTCATGGTATTCTTTTACTATTTTATCTTGTTCAAGAGCCGTTAATCTTTGTAATCTTAATTCAAGAATAACTTGAGTTTGTACATCTGATAGGCGATAGCCATCACTTTGCATACCATAAATAGAATCGAGCCAATCAGGACGAACATCATCAGACTCAACTCGAGATAACATTGAAACCACAAGAGATGATTGCCAAGTTTTTTCCATCAAGCGAGTTTTAGCCTCAATCGGTGTAGCAGATGATTTGATAATGGAAATCATTTCATCAACGTTAGCTAATGCAACTGCCAAGCCTTCTAAATTATGCCCTCGCTCTTTAGCTTTTTTAAGTTCAAATACAGTTCTACGTGTCACTATTTCACGGCGGTGGTAGATAAACTCTTCAATAATTGATTTAAGATTTAATAATCGTGGCTGCCCATTAACAATAGCCACCATATTAATTCCAAATGAATCTTGCATTTGAGTCATTTTAAATAAGTTATTCAGAATAACATTAGCATTTTCATTGCGTCTTAGTTCAATAACTACACGCATACCATCTTTATCTGACTCGTCACGGATTTCAGTAATACCTTCAATGATTTTATCTTTAACAAGCTCACCAATACGTTCACATATTTTAGCTTTATTTACTTGGTACGGTAGTTCGTCAATAATAATTGCTTGACGATCTTTGGCAATATCTTCAAAATGAGTTCGTGAGCGCATTACTACACGGCCGCGCCCTGTCCTATAACCAGCTTGAATATCTTTTATCCCAAAAATAAACCCAGCAGTTGGGAAATCAGGTGCAGGAATAAATTCAATCAGTTCGTCAATGGTAATTTGTGGGTTTTCAAGTAGTGCTAAACATGCATCAGTTACTTCTGATAGATTGTGTGGAGGGATGCTTGTTGCCATACCAACAGCAATACCAGTGCTTCCATTAACTAATAGATTTGGGAATTTGGTTGGTAATACTTCAGGTTCGTTTTCGCTACCGTCATAATTAGGTGTGAAATTAACTGTTTCTTTATCAAGGTCAGCTAACATTTCATGAGCAATTTTTGACATTCTAATTTCGGTATAACGCATCGCAGCAGGAGAGTCGCCATCTACAGATCCAAAGTTACCTTGACCATCTACTAGAGGGTTTCTAAGTGAGAAATCTTGAGCCATCCGAACAATAGTATCATAAATAGCATTATCACCATGTGGGTGATATTTCCCCATTACGTCCCCGACGATACGTGCTGATTTCTTATAGGGTTTATTCCAGTCGTTTGATACTTCGTGCATGGCAAAAAGAACCCTACGATGTACTGGTTTTAGACCGTCTCGTACATCAGGTAATGCACGACCAACAATTACACTCATGGCATAATCTAAATATGATTGTTTCATCTCTGTTTCGATGTTGATATTAACTACATCTTTGGCAAATGATGGTGGTAAAAACTCTGGCGTATCAGACATAAACCTTTATTCCTTAAAAAAGTACTTAACTGTACATTTTATCATATTATCTATTACTACCGCGTACCATTTTGAATTCAAATAGTCTACAATCCAATGCTCCATTAAATAATGGAGTTTTCTTACTTGGTTTTAGACGCATAAGTTTGGGTAATCTTAAATCTGCGGTGAAGAAATAGCAGTTCCAGTTATCAAAATTTTGTTTTAGATGGCTCGCGATTTTGGGATATAGAACGCCTAATTCATCTAGTTCATTTAGCCGTATCCCATAAGGTGGGTTTGTTAGCATAACGCCTGGTTTTTGTGGCGCTTGTATATCTAGGATATCTTTACAGCTAAATCTAACATGCTCACGAAGTCTGGCGTGCTTTAGGTTGTTCTCAGTTTGAATGATTGCTTCCATACTAATATCAGATGCAGTAATATCAAGGGTTTTATCGTTAATTATTGCTGATTTAGCAAGGGACTTCATATCATCCCAGTCTTTTTGATAGAAATTATCAAATTGTTCAAAAGCAAAAGTACGCTTTAGACCGGGGGCAATATTTAGTGCCATATGAACAGCTTCAATAACAATAGTGCCGCTACCACACATAGGGTCAAATAATGGCTTATCATACTCCCAACCAGAGAGCTTGAGAAGCCCACAAGCTAGGTTCTCTTTAAGAGGTGCTTCTTGACGAGCTGATCTATATCCACGCTTGAATAACGCTTCACCTGAAGTATCTAGATAAATTGTAGCGGTGTTTTCAGTCAGAAAATTATAAATACGCATATCAGGGGATTGTTTATCAACGTCGGGGCGCTTATCTTCAGCTTGCATAAACTGATCACAAATAGCATCTTTTACTTTAAGGGTGATAAATTCAATGCTTTTAAGAGGGCAGTTAATTGCACTAGTACTGACTTTTATACTCATATTACTATCAAACCACTCTCGCCAGTAGATTCGATTGGCAATGTTGTAGACATCCTCTTCACTTTGATATTCTCCAAAGCCAACCTCTAGTAGTACACGACTAGCTATACGGCTATTGAGGTTAATATTCATAATGGTATTCATAGTTGCACCAAACCTAACCCCGGCATTAACGGGAGTTAAATTTATAGCCCCAAGAGTAGCTAATTCCTCAACCAAAATTTGCTCTAAACCTTTATTGGTACTTGCAAAGCAATTATACATTTATTTTCCTATCCTTCCAATTATTTCTAAACAACATAATAAGGGCAAAATATTTAATAGCCATTAGCCCTTGTAAAATAGCAATATTAGATTTTATATAAAAACAAAATAATATTAATAACATGTTGGGTATTTCAAGTAGATAAAAGTATTTACGATTAATTTTGTAATTCACCAATACTAAGAATGGTAAAAGATATAAATTATATTGAGCCGAATAAACTCTATCTGTTAGAAGAAATAAAATCATTATTCCAGTAATTTTTTGAATTAAGGGTACATTTTTATATTTGATAAGACAAAAATATATATATCCGCTAGCAAATAAAAGTAAGCTTAGTTTACCAGATAAATTACCTATACCAAAATGATTAAAAAACTGATACATCATCCATGTCCATGAATAATCACTATTTGTTTTTGCGAAATTATTTTGAATTTGCCAAATATAAGGAAAACTCCAAGCATCAAAATCACTTATTATAAACGGTATGTTTATTATAATCCAAGTTAGTATAAAACTAATTAGCAAATGTTTTTTACGATTTGTAGAAAAGAATAATATGGGCAATATGAATACAGGAAATACTTTAATTGCAGTACCTATGGCAAGCCATATCCCGCTTGGTATGATACGATTACGTATAAATTCTCTATAAGCTAATAGCATTGGTAATATTGCTAAAAAATCAAGGTTAATTAAACCATAAAATAAATATGATGGAGCCAAAATCCACAGTAACCAGATTTTACGAGTATCGCCATGGCTTTCATTCACGAGTTGATATAAGATATATGTGATACTAAGAGCAAATACACATAAGGTTGTGCTTATAACTGCCATATACAATGAATAGTTATTTTTAATTTCTGGAATTAGATAGATTATTCTAAATAGTAGCTGGATACCTAAAGGGTATTCACGTGGATATGGAAAACCTTTTGATAAATAGAAATCAAAGCAATACCATAAATCCCCAAAATAAGTAGTAAAATGATTATACATAAAGTATGCCATATCAAGATTATGTCTAATTATATATTCTGGAATTAAAGCCAGAAATGCACCAATCATAATTAATATAAGGCGATTATTTTTTAAAAACATAAATGATAGAACTTCTAAGAAATTTCACAAACAAAGGTTAAGCCTTGGCTAAAGCCTTCAATTCCAAGTCCTGGTTTGTTGCTAAGGATAACTTGATTTTCTACTAATTGTGCTCCACCTAGAACATAATTTTCTTTTATTAAAGCAATGGGGTCTAGATCAGCATACATGATGTCATTCTTAGATAAGGCGAAACTAGCAATTGCAGCAACTCCTATGGGGGATTCGAGCATGGAACCAACCATCACGCCAAGATTATTCGATTTGGCGATATTATAAATACTATTAGCATTTGCAATGCCACCTGATTTCATGAGTTTTATATTTACTCCATTGGCTGCATGGTTTTTTGCAATATTCATAGCATCAGTAGTTGAGAAGCACGCTTCATCAGCCATAATGAAATGATTGGTAGTATCTGTAATATATTTTAGATCTATGAGGTTATCAGCTTTTACAGGTTGTTCGACAATTTCAATTTTAAATTCTTCCAATCCATTAATAACTCTTATGGCATCTTTATAGTTCCATCCTTGGTTAGCATCAACTAAAAGCCGAACATCAAATCCAAGTGCATTACGAATCTCTTTTACTCGAGCTAAATCTTCATCTGGGTTAAGCCCTAGTTTTATTTTAATTAAGTTAAATCCACTGTTATTAAGGGTAATAGCATCATTTACCATTTCTTCAGGTTTTTTGACACTAATTGTAATACAGGTATTAATTGTATTATTGCTTCCACCTAGCATTTTATATAATGGTAAACCACATTGTTTGGCAAATAAATCATGAAGTGCTATATCGATTGCGGCTTTCGGTGAGGTGTTTTTTGGAAGAACGTTGTCAACCATTGATAATAAATTATTAAATTCGCTAATAGATTTGCCAATTAGTTTTGGGGCAATGATATTTTGGATTGCATAAATTATGGACTCAGTAGTATCTCCAGTTATAGCCGGAGTTGACGCTGCAGAACCATATCCAATCTCGCCACTATCGGTTTTTATCATAACAACAACATCTTCAACACTACTTGTTTGTCTAACTGCTGTGATAAAAGGACGAATTAATGGAATTTGTAATTTCGCGATACTAATTGAAACAATTTTCATAAATTTACCCCCTCTAATTGAAGCAGTAGTTAACTACTTGGCTTAAATCTGTAGCCTTAACTACCTCAACATCTTTTATAGAGTCCCGAGGGGCATTAGCTTTAGGAACTATTATTTTTTCAAACCCTAATTTTGCAGCTTCTTTTATTCGTTCTTGTCCTTTTTGGACAGTTCTAATTTCACCAGATAACCCAACCTCTCCAAAGACAGCTAGTTTTTCTGGAAGAGCTTTATTTTTAAAAGAAGATATAATTGCTAGAGCGACCGCCAAGTCAACAGCAGGTTCAGATACCTTAACTCCACCAACTATATTTAAAAATATATCCTGATCATATAATGATATACCCAAATTTCTTTGCATAATTGCAATTAACATCGCTAAACGATAGCTATCCATTCCAACAGCAAGGCGTTTTGGAGGCATTACATGACATTGATCAACCAATGCCTGCACTTCTACAAGTATTGCCTTACTACCCTCTTGAGTGACTAGTATGCAACTACCGGGAGTACTGCTACGATAAGATGACAAAAATAGAGCTGAAGGATTAGTTACCTCTTTAAGCCCCTTGTCAGTCATAGCAAATATGCCAAGCTCATTAACTGCTCCGAAACGGTTTTTGACACTGCGTATCATTCTGAAATTTGAGTGTTGATCACCTTCAAAGTACAGTACCGCATCAACGATATGTTCTAATACTCTTGGTCCTGCGATACTACCATCTTTAGTTACATGACCTACCATTATGATGGTGATATTTCTTTGTTTGGCAATTCTAGTTAGGATGCTAGCACATTCACGCACTTGGGCAACTGAGCCAGGAGCGGACTGGAGTAACTCGGTAAACATTGTTTGGATAGAGTCAATAACGACTACTTGTGGTTTTTCTGAGTCAATTGCAGATGCTATGGCATTAAGTTTTATTTCAGCTAGGAGACGAAGGTTGTCTTTACCATCCACTCCAAGACGTGAAGCCCTAAGGGCTGCTTGTTGTATTGACTCTTCACCAGTGATATACAGCACTTTTCCAGTATTTGATAATTGATCCATAGTTTGTAAGAGTAGGGTAGATTTACCAATACCTGGGTCACCACCTATTAGAATTACAGATCCCAAAGCAAGTCCACCACCTAATACGCGATCTAATTCATGGATTCCGGTTTTTTGTCTAAGCACATCTTGTGCTTCAATACGATTTAGACTAACTACGGTCGAATTTGATGTAAGTCCAGCATAGCGAGTAGTTTTTGGGTTTTCTGCTATAGTTTCAACAAGGCTATTCCAAGCGCCACAGCTATTACATTTGCCTTGCCATTTGGTATGTTTATCGCCACATTCATTACATTCAAAAACTACTTTTGACATTTTATTCCTAGAAGTTGCTATATGTTTTGGTCTTAGTCTAAAACATTATGTTAAAATATTATCTAATCAAGTATCAATTGTATCATGGGTAAGTTATGCAGTATAAGAATTACATTACACGGAATGGCTATGAAGCACTAAAAGAGGAGCTTCATAATTTAGTTACCAAAGAGCGGCCATTAACAACCGCTACAATTACTTGGGCGGCTGGTAATGGTGATCGTTCAGAAAATGGTGATTATATTTATGGTAAAAGGCGCTTAAGAGAAATTGATAAACGAATTTATATACTAACCAAAAAGTTAGAGCAGACAGAGGTTGTTGATTATTCCAAAAATATTGGAAGTGATAAAGTTTATTTTGGGGCAACGGTTACTATTTTAAGAAATGATGTAACTGAACAAACTGTCAAGATAGTAGGGCAAGACGAAATAAATCCAGTAGCCAATTGTATTAGCTGGACTGCACCACTAGCAAAGCTCCTACTTGGTAAAGTGATAGGAGATGTATTAAAACTTCACCTTCATGAGAGTATGGAAGAAATTGAAATTTTAGATGTTGATTATACAATTTAAGTATCAAAAAAATATAACCTACTTTGATGTCGTGTTTAATTCTTTCCAAATATTATTTACGGTAGTCCCGGCATTGTTATGTACGGTAGTTGCAGTGTCCAAGTTGTGTTTGGCAATTACTGCTGACTCTTGTTTGTTCTTAAGTGCCTTTTCTGCATCAGTTAGTCTTTTTTTAGCCATTTGCTCTTCTGATTCTGCTTTAGATAATTCGGTATTTGCTGTGGTTAAAGTTGCTTTACTTTGATCAAGATTTGCTTTCGCCGTTTGGTAATTTGTTTGAGCACTTAATAAATCTGCTTGATTATAAGCTATAGCTTCAAAAGTGCATACAGCTAGAGTTAGAAAAATAATTTTACGCATTGTTATACCAATAAAATACTATAGTGGTGTATTATACCAACTTTCAAATTAGTAAATCCAGTTAAAAATTACCCTAGGTTGTAAAGTGTTGCCGCTCGTAGGATTATCAACATATACTAACCTATTCCAAATATTCATATTAGTATGAGGTATGCGATACAAAATTGAAGCATCATATTCAGAAATTATAGAATTTTGACCCGCATATACTTGATTAATATAAAATTGTGACATTGATAAATTATACTTAAGATGATTATCCATGAAAGATGTACTATTACGAATTGTATATGCAAAACCAGACCCTTGCTCCGCTAATGAAGTTAGAGCTGGGGTAGTGTATAAAGGGTCAGTTTCCATTCCATAAGAATATGGAGTTACCATACCACCATTTAGGTATGAATTATTACTACCAAATATAGTATTGTATGAAACGCTTGTGGTGTTTTTCCCAATATTTAATGCTATTTTACTTCCAAGGCCATTACTTGCAATAAGACCCTGAGGAGCTGTAGATTGTGTTGATTGATTAGTTAAGGCTGTGCCTGATGAAGATTGGCTAAAACCTTGTAAACCAAAATCAAAACTAAATAAATCATTTAGAGTTAAGTGATAACTATTTTCTAAATAAGCCATTTTTGCATAATCAGTAAAATTATATAACCAAAGTTGGCCAGTATAGCTATTTACTGGATTCCAAATGAAGCCCAAACCAGCTGGTCCATTAGTTGGGGTATTACCAACCCCAAAAAGATTTGGGTCGTTAGTATTATAATAGGTTTGTTGGTTGAAAGTGTTATTTGGATATTGTAAATAAGTCCAAGCATTAAAACCAGTAATTAAAAGACTAGGTAATGCTTGAATATTAAATACTGCACCTTGAAAGGTATTGTTTCCCATAGCATAAGTAGCACCAGGGTTTGAACCAAAGCTATTTACCCAAGGTGTTGATAGTAAAATATTTCCGGCAGTGATATTAAACTTATTTCTGTATTGATAGTCAATGTAAGCTTGATTCAGTGCAAATACAGACATTGAGCTAGCATCTGTTGGTTCTCCAGTTTGTTTATAAAAAAGCACTCCAGTACCACCAGCACCAAGAGCAAATCCAGCATAGCGATTGGTTTGTCCCCAGATTTGAAAAATATCTGTGTTATAGACAGTATATTGACCATTTTGTGGATTTCTATTCATATTTGCGATAACACTCGTTCCTAGGTGGAAAGTACCTGTAGATTCTGCTAGTTCGCTTAATCCCATATTTAAAGCAATGGGGTCTTGTAAATAATTATAGGGTGATATATAGGAGTTTTTGAGTTCTTTTATTTCTTCCTCATTAACCAATATGCTTACATCATTCTCAAAGTAATTATTTTCGCTTGTTGTTGCAATGTTGTCAGCTTGGACACCGCTTTCATTGTCGCTGTACACTGTCCCTGTAGCGTATGCATTAGAGTAAGCTAATAACAGAAGTGGTAGTACTTTCCTAGTAAGTTTAGAGCGCTCTTTCATGGGTTTATCCCTTTTTGTTTAATTTGCTGATAAGTAAGTTTGCTGTGCCGAGTACGTTATGGTAGCATATTTAAAGAGTTGAATTCAAGAAAATCTTATTGGGCGGTAAATGTGGTAAGATTATGTCTTATAAGGTCATATGTCAATATAAATAAGGTTTTTTCAATGTTAAATTCAACTGTTCACTCGCCTAATAATTGGATAATGGCGTTTGATTTTGGTGAATCAAGAATTGGTAGTGCGGTTGGTAATACCTTACTTAAGATTCCGCATCCCTTGCTTACTATAAGCGGACACAATAAATTTGAGAAATTTGCCAAAATTGGGAAATTAATAGATGAATGGCGGCCTATATTATTAATAGTTGGTATGCCCAGTAATAAAGAGAATAAAGAACTATTTATCCAAAGTATAATAAGGTTTAGTAATCGCTTGAAAAATAATTTTAAACTACCGCTTAATTTTGTGAATGAAGATTATACGTCCCAAGAGGCTGGTAATCTACTAAAAGAGCAAAATATTTATGGTAAGGCACAAAAAGATAAACTAGATTCTCTTGCAGCATGTGGAATCTTACAAACGTATTTTAGTAGTATATAGATGATATTTAATAAAGAATTTGATGTTATTGTAGTTGGTGGTGGACATGCTGGTACTGAAGCTTGTCTTGCTTCAAGTCGTATGGGTTTAAATACCTTACTTATCACTCATAGTATAGAGACTCTAGGGCAAATGTCATGTAATCCATCGATTGGTGGTATAGGCAAAGGACATTTGGTAAAAGAGGTTGACGCACTAGGTGGTGTGATGGCGTTAGCAGCCGATAATGCAGGGATTCAATTTAGAACACTAAATAGTAGTAAAGGTCCAGCAGTTAGGGCTACTCGTGTTCAAGCTGATAGGTTGTTATACAAAGCATTTGTAAGAAATGTATTAGAAAATCAATCAAATCTCACTGTATTTCAAATGGCAGTTGATGATTTGGTGGTTAAAGATGATAAGGTAACTGGAGTAGTTACTCAAAGTGGTATTATTTTTAATGCGCGAGCCATTATTCTTACAAGCGGAACATTCTTAGGTGGCAAGATTCATATTGGATTAGATAATTATATTGGTGGTAGAGCTGGAGACCCTGCAGCAGTAAGTTTGGCATCAAAGTTACGCGAATATCAGTTGCCAGTTGATCGTTTAAAGACAGGGACACCACCACGAATAGATGGTAGAACTATTGATTTTAGCGTTATGGAAGAGCAAGCTGGTGACAATCCACTACCAGTCTTCTCCTATTTAGGTAATAGAGAAATGCATCCACGACAACTACCATGTTATATTACTCATACAAATGCGCAAACTCATGATATTATTAGATCAGGCTTAGAGCGTTCTCCATTATTTACAGGTGTTATTGAAGGTGTTGGACCTAGATATTGTCCGTCAATTGAAGACAAAATCCATCGTTTTAAAGATAAAGAAGCGCATCAGATTTTTTTAGAGCCAGAAGGGCTTACTACTCATGAATATTATCCTAATGGTATTTCAACTTCATTGCCGTTTGATATTCAACTAAACTTAGTTCATTCAATGAAGGGGCTTGAGAATGCTCATATACTAAGACCTGGATATGCTATCGAGTATGATTATTTTAATCCAACCTACTTAAAATCAAATTTAGAGTCCAAATTAATTAGTGGATTATTCTTTGCAGGGCAAGTTAATGGTACTACTGGTTATGAAGAAGCTGCAGCTCAAGGTGTTTTGGCTGGTATTAACGCGGGACTTTTTGTACAGGGCCGTGAGTCGTGGTGTCCAAAAAGAAGTGAAGCTTATCTTGGGGTCTTGGTTGATGATTTAATAACTAAAGGTGTAACTGAACCATATAGGATGTTTACTTCAAGAGCTGAATACCGCTTACAACTACGGGAAGATAATGCAGATCTTAGATTAACTGAAATTGGTCGGAAGCTTGGAGTGGTTGGGGATGTGCAGTGGGAGATATACTGTCGTAAAAAAGATACTATATTTAGTGAGATTGAACGCTTAAAATCAGTATTTATTCACCCAGGTAGTATTGATGCTAAGCCCGCTGAGGATTTACTAGGTAAGCCACTTGAACGTGAATATTCACTTCATGATATTTTGAAACGCCCAGAAATAAGCTACACTGATTTATCCGCTTTTAGCCATTTTGGTGAAATAGTTACTAATGATGAACGAGTTGGTGAGCAAATAGCAATCCAGATAAAATATGATGGTTATATAAAACGTCAACAGCTGGAAGTTGGCAAGCATGCTTATTTGGACGATATAAAAATTATTCCTAATGTTGATTATGCTAAAATAAGTGGATTGTCAAAAGAAGTGGTGCAAAAATTAAATACATTTAAACCAGAAACGTTAGGTCAGGCATCTAGAATATCTGGGATAACTCCTGCAGCGGTATCGCTACTTTTGGTGTTTCATAAAAAAGGTTTTCCGTTACTAGATAGATAGGATTATTTTGTATTCTGATTTACAAAAAAGGGGTGGAATGAAAAGTATTATCAAAAAAGTACATAGGCGGCATGCAATTCAACTCTTAACTTATGGTTTTGTTGGTGGCGGTGCTTTTCTTGTACAGACTATTGTGTATTTTATAGCACTTAAAATAGATATATTCCCCTCAGTTTCTATGATATTAGGCAATTTCGCGGGGATGATATTTGCTTATTTTGGGCATATTACTTTTACATTTAAAAGAACGCATAAATTTTCGCATAAAGAGTTTGTGAAATATGTACTAACAGCAATTATAGGTTTAATTATTAACGTTCTTGCAGTACGGATTATGACTAAAGAGTTTTATCTTGATCCCAAATATGCGGTTTTACCAACGCTAATAACTCCAGCAATTACGTTTTTTATTAGTAAATTCTGGGCATTTAAGGCTTAATTATGAAGTATTGGTTAATGAAATCTGAGCCATCAGATGTTAGTATTGATTATTTGTCAGGGTTACCTAAGCAAATCATAGAGTGGTATGGAGTTAGGAATTATCAAGCTCGTAATTTTATGCGGGATTTGATGAAGGATGGTGATTTGGCTATTTTTTGGCATTCATCATGTAAAGAACCGGGTATTTATGGAATTGTTAAAGTTGAAGGTGCTGTTCATCCTGATAGTTATCAGTTTGACCCAGGAAGCAAATATTATGATGCCACATCTACTACAAATAATCCACGCTGGTGGTGCGTTGATGTCAAACTAGTGAAGAAGACCAAATATATTTCAATAACTGAGCTTCGTAAATATCAAGAGCTGTCAGAAATGCAGGTGCTAAAAAAAGGTAATCGCTTATCAATTACTCCAGTTACTAAAGCTGAGTGGGAATTTATTTCTAATTTGTTACAAAATTAGTGTATAATAACGATAAATTGTATGATTTATTGAGGGGCTAATATGTTAAAGCGTTTACTTACTTTAATTCTTCTTGGTTTTGGAATAGTTGCAACTGTTAGTGCCGAAAATAATCCTGGTTATGTTTATACAACTTATGGTGAACTTGTAAAAGATAGCTATGGTCAGTGTGTTCATACTGCGTTCTATGACAGTAATAATGGTTTAGATGAGTGTGGTGAGGGCTCCTCTTCTAAAAATACCAGTGATAATACCAAGTAATCTATTGTATAACAGTTTTATTATGATTCCCCGCTGCTTGTGGGGCTTTTTTATTAGCTTAAGAGCGGGTATATGTTTAGAATTATAATCAATAAAGCTGAAGTTGGGGCGAAATCAGTTGTTACTATAGGTAATTTTGATGGCTTACATCTGGGGCATATTCAATTATTCAAAGAGCTAAATCAAGTTGCAACAGAACATAAATACCGTAGAATAGCTATAACTTTTGAGCCATTACCTTTAGAATATTTTTTGGATTCTAAAAAAGAGCAACGCTTACATCGTCTGAGTTTATTAAGAGATAAATTTTATATACTTAAACAACATGATTTGATAGATGAACTGGTGGTGTTACATTTTAATGATTCAGTTGCTAAACTAAGCCCACAAGAATTTATTCAAGATATACTCAAAGATAGATTAAATGTAGAATATGCGGTGGTTGGGCATGATTTTAAATTTGGTCATGGTGGTAGAGGGACTATTAAAGATTTTAGTATAAATAATATCCAAAGCACAATAATTAAGCCATTTATGCTAAATAATCAAAGAGTATCCAGTTCAATAATTAGAAAAATTGCTGCTCGTAATGAACTAGATAAAGTAGCGCTTTACTTGGGGCGTAATCTTCAATATACGGCACGAGTGGTACATGGTAACAAAATGGGACGTAAATTTGGTGTGCCAACAATAAACTTGAGCTTGGGGCGTAACCGTCCTGTTGTTCATGGTATTTATGTTGCTAATGTATATATCGGTGGTATTTGTTATAGTGCTGTAGCTAGTGTAGGCAAGAATCCAACTACTAATTCTCTTGATGTATATAAGCTCGAAGCTCATTTGCTAGATGTCGATTTGGACTTATATGGTAAAATTGCAACTGTGGAGATATTGAAGTTTATTCGTGAAGAACGCAAATATGATGATTTGGATACTTTATTTAAACAAATTCATCAAGATATAACTGATACCAGAAATTATTTTATGGAAAATAAATGGACTACAAAAATACAATAAATCTACTTGAAACCCCGTTTCCTATGCGTGGTGATATGGCCAAACGTGAACCAGGGATGTTACAAAAATGGGATGGGCGTTATGAGAAGCTCAGACAAATTTGTGCTGGAAGACCAAAGTTTATATTGCATGATGGACCTCCATATGCAAATGGGCAATTACATATTGGACATGCTTCAAACAAAGTATTAAAGGATATTATTCTTCGTTCCAAAACATTATCTGGATTTGATGCACCATTTGTCCCTGGGTGGGATTGTCATGGTTTACCAATTGAATTAAATATTGAAAAACAATTTGGAAAAAACTTGGCTCCCGTTGAGTTTAGAAATAAATGTCGTGAGTATGCCAATACTCAAATAGAGCAACAAAAAGCTGATTTTATACGTTTGGGTATTTTGGGTGATTGGAATAATCCCTACCGCACTATGGATTTTGAGACTGAAGCTAATATAGTTAGAGCTATGGGTGAAATCTATAAAAATGGCTATGTATTTCGTGGTGCTAAGCCGGTACATTGGTGTATTGAATGCGGTTCTGCACTAGCTGAAGCTGAGGTTGAATATCAGGATAAAAACTCTCCCGCAATTTATGTCAAATTTGCGCTTGAAGCTTCGCAAAGTAATGTGGATAAGATTACTGCTCATATAAAAAACAACCAAAGTGATATATTAGGGCATTTATTTGCAGTTGATAGTGTTACTAATAAGTTAACTCTTAATCCAAAATATGCCAATACTTCAGCCATCATTTGGACTACAACCCCTTGGACGTTACCTGCGAATCAGGCTATTTGTTTGGGTAGTGAAATTGAATATGCATTGGTAAAACTTGAAGAAGAATTTTTTATTCTTGCTAAAGACTTGGTTGAAAGTGTTATGGCGGCAAGTCAGTCAGAAAATTATCAGATAGTAGCAACAGGTGCAGGTAGTACACTTGAAGGCTTATTGTTCAAACACCCTTTTTATGCAAGAAATGTACCGTCTATCTTGGGGGAGCATGTAACTACTGATGCTGGTACTGGATTGGTACATACTGCTCCAGCTCACGGGGTAGAGGATTATCATGTAGGAATATCATATAATCTAGATTTACATAATCCCGTAGCGGATGATGGGAAATTTATTAGTACAACAGAGTTTTTTGCTGGTTTTACTGTTTGGCAGGCAAACCCTATGGTTATAGACATATTAAAAGAAAAAAACCGTCTTTATGCTTCAAGCAAACTACATCATAGCTATCCACATTGTTGGCGTCATAAAACACCGTTAATTTTTCGTACCACGCCACAGTGGTTTGTTAGTATGGATAAAGCTGGTAATAGTGGCAATACTTTACGTCAAGTAGCACTTGATGCTGTTAGCTCAACTAAGTTTTTCCCTGAATGGGGGCGTTCTCGCTTAGAGACTATGGTTAAAAATCGTCCTGATTGGTGTGTGTCACGTCAACGCAATTGGGGTGTGCCAATGACATTTTTTGTGCATAAAGAAACTAATGAATTACATCCTGATAGTTATAGTATTTTGCAAGAAGCTGCTAATTTAATAGCTAAAGGCGGGGTTGATGCTTGGTTTAATCCTGAAGTTACGCCACAATCACTAGGTATTAAAGATGCTGATAATTATAAAAAGCTACCTGATACGCTAGATGTTTGGTTTGATTCGGGAACTACACACTTTAGTATATTACGTAATAAATCTGAACTAGCATGGCCAGCTGATTTATACCTTGAAGGTTCGGATCAGCACCGTGGATGGTTCCAATCATCATTATTGACTGGATGTGCTATTGATGGTAGAGCACCTTACAAACAGCTTCTTACTCATGGGTTTTTGGTTGATGGGCATGGGTATAAAATGTCTAAATCTAAGGGTAATATTATATCGATTCCGGACGGAGTGAAAAAATATGGTGCTGATATTCTACGCTTGTGGGTAGCAAGTCTTGACTATTCGGGGGATATCGCATTTTCTGATGAGATAATGAAAAATATTACGGAGTCTTATCGTCGGATTCGTAACACATTACGGTTTTTATTAGCGAACTTGGTTGATTTTGATATTAATACAAATTCGGTAGCAATTGATAAATTAGTTGAAGTGGATAAATATGCGCTTATTAAGTTAAAGCAATTACAAACTCGAATTGTTGATGAATTATATCCTAATTATCAATTTCACTATATAGTACAAGAGTTGGTGTCGTTCTGCTCTGAAGATTTGGGTGGCTTTTATCTTGATATTCTAAAAGATAGGTTATATACCGCCAAAGCTGATACTCATGCTAGACGTTCAGCTCAAACTGTTTTATATCATCTAGCAAAAAGTTTGGCTTTGATATTGTCGCCTATTTTGTGCTTTACAGCCGATGAAGTATGGGAAGAGTTGGTTCATGATGCTAGTGATAGTACTTTATATCATAGCTTTCATGTAGTACCAAATGTTGATGATGCATCTTTGATTGCCAAACGCTTTGATAAGATAAGCGAATTTAGAGTTATGGTACTTAAAGAATTAGAAAACCATCGTGCAATCGGTAATATTGGTTCATCACTTCAAGCGCATCTAATTATAAATGCAGATAATGAATTATATTCATTATTATCAAGTCTTGGTAGTGATTTGAAGTTTGTGTACATGGTATCAAAAATAACCTTAAATAATACTGATACAACTTCGGTTGAGGTTATACCATCAACTGATGTAAAATGTGAACGGTGTTGGCATTATGATGTAAGTGTTGGTACAAATATAGAACATAGTACAATATGTAATCGTTGTGTTGAAAACATTGTTGGTAATGGTGAAGTTAGAAAATTCGCCTAAATTTATTTGAATGGATTTATATGAAAAAAAATATACCTGGGGTATCATTAAAAGCTAGATTTGGGTTATTACTAATTTCCCTTATAATAATCTTTATCGACCAAATTACAAAATTAGTTGCAAGAAACAATTTAGAGGTTTTTGCTCAAAAATATGTGATGCCATTATGGAATTGGACCTTGGCGTATAATACAGGTGCGGCATTTAGTTTATTTGCCGATCAAGGCGGGTGGCAGAGGCTTTTCTTTGGAGTAGTTGCAACGGTTGTCGCGGTTGCCATGGTGTTTTTTATTTTAAATCGTAAGTATTCTGTTACTACAGGTGTGTCAATTAGTTTTATTTTAGGCGGTGCGGTAGGTAATCTAGTTGATCGCGTAATTTTTGGTCATGTAACTGATTTTATTGATTGGCATTATGGGATGCATCATTGGCCAGCATTTAATGTTGCTGATAGTTTTATTACTACTGGGGTTACAATATTGATAATTGAAAGTATGTTTTTTGGTCAAAAAAATAAATAAATATGGAGAATAAAAAAATTATTTTAGCAACTCCGCGTGGTTTTTGTGCTGGGGTTGATCGAGCAATAGCTATAGTTGATAAAGCTTTATTGAAATATGGTGCTCCTATTTATGTTCGTCATGAGGTTGTTCACAACAAATACGTAGTTGATGATCTTAAAAATCGTGGTGCTATATTTATTGAAGAGATAAAAGATGTTCCAGAAAGTAGTATCTTAATATATTCTGCACATGGGGTTCCATTATCAGTTAGAAAGGCAGCTGAAGCAAAAAATCTCAATATGATTTTTGATGCAACGTGTCCTTTGGTAAGTAAAGTACATGTAGAAATAAAAAATCTTCATCGTCAGGGATATACTATCGTTATGATAGGTCATCGTGGACATCCTGAAGTAGAGGGTACCATGGGGCAAATTAATAGCGGAATATATCTGATCGAGACTGAGGCTGATATTGCCATACTTGATATTCCAAAAGATATAGAAAAAATTGCGGTAGTGACTCAAACTACATTATCAGTCGATGAGACTAAATTGATTATTTCACGATTAAAAGAAGTTTTTCCAAATTTACGTTTACCGAAGAATGAAGATATTTGTTATGCTACACAAAATCGTCAAGATGCTGTTAAAAAGATGGCCGAAGTTTGTGATATTTTAATAGTGATTGGAAGCAAAAATAGTTCAAATTCAAACCGTCTTAAGGAATTAGCTGAAAATCTGGGAGTTAAATCGTATTTGATTGACTTTGCAATTGAGATTAAGAAGGATTGGTTAGAAGGTGTTACATCAGTTGGTGTTACTGCTGGAGCGTCAGCTCCTGAAGTACTTGTTGAAGGTGTGATATCCAAACTTAAACAATATGACTTTAATACTATAGAAAATTTAACTTCGGTAGAGGAGCATATGATATTTGCCCTCCCCAGCGAACTAAGATCTTAATAATAACAAATAAGTGCATGGATTCGAGCCTACGCTGGTATTACGACGGATGTTGGTACGGGTTTAGCTAGTTCTGTATCATAATGGTATGCTGTTTCATCTAGGTTAGTCATCCCAAACATAAACAAGATGCTGCTTGTAGCGAGTTTGGGATCCATGCCCTGAAAGTGCGCTTGCACTAGAATTTATATAGAGAAAGAAAGATATGTTAGAAAATCTATCTACAAAACTAACGGGAATAGTAAAGACATTATCTGGTAATGCCAGATTGACCGAGTCAAATATAGAAGAAGCATTACGTGAGGTAAGAATTGCACTACTTGAGGCTGATGTAGCGATACCAGTAGTTAAAACTTTTATTGAAAAAGTAAGGGTTGAAGCAGTTGGGCAAAAAGTAATTGGAAGTCTTAAACCAGATCAGGCATTAATTGGTGTGGTTAATGAGCAGTTAACTTTGCTTATGGGAGAATTTAATAATGCTCTTGATTTAAGCTGCGTACCACCAGCAGTTATTCTAATGGCTGGGCTTCAAGGTGCTGGTAAAACGACTACTGTTGGTAAACTTGCTAAACGCCTAAAAGATATTGATAAGAGAAAAGTATTACTGGTAAGTGCTGATGTGTATCGCCCAGCTGCAATTGAACAGTTACAAGTATTAGCTAAAAGTATTGATGTAGAGTGCTACGCGTCTGATAACTCACAAAAACCACTTGATATAACCCTAAATGCTAGAGAATACGCTAAAAATCATTATTTTGATGTATTGATAGTCGATACTGCAGGGAGATTGACTGTTGATGAATTTATGATGACAGAAATCAAACAAATTCACCAAGCATTAAATCCTGTTGAGACTTTATTTGTTGCTGATGCCATGCTTGGGCAAGATGCAGTTAATACCGCTCGTGCTTTTAATGATGCACTATCTTTAACCGGGATAATTTTAACAAAAATGGATGGTGATTCTAGAGGTGGGGCAGCATTATCGATTCGTCAAATTACAGGTAAACCAATTAAGTTTATTGGAGTATCTGAAAAAATTAATGGTCTTGAGCCGTTTTATCCAGATAGGATAGCATCTCGTATCCTTGGAATGGGGGATATTTTATCTCTTATAGACGAAGTTAAGGGTTCGGTTAATGAGGCCGAAGCTAGAAAACTGATGGATAAGGTCAAAAAAGGTAAACGTTTTGATTTAGAAGATTTTAAGTCTCAGTTTGAGCAAGTAAATAATATGGGCGGCTTAAGTGGAATTATGGATAAAATGCCAGCAAATATAGCAAGTAAAATACCAAATGTAGTTGGTGAGAAGATGATCACTAAAAATGTAGCAATTATTAATTCAATGACTATTGAAGAGCGAAGAAAACCTGATATATTAAAAGCTTCTCGTAAACGTAGGATTGCTTTAGGTAGTGGTTCAACGGTGCAAGAAGTTAATCAGTTATTGAAGCAATACGAACAAATCAGTGATATGATGAAAAAATTCGGTGGTGGTGGAATGATGAAGATGATGAAAGGACTTGGAAACCTATTGCCGCGTTGATAACTATATTAATTGTTTTTGTTACTTATTTATATGGAAAGAAAATGAAAGAAAATTTAGAGCATAAATTAAAAAATCGTCACATACAAATGATTGCTATTGGTGGTGCGATTGGGACTGGTTTTTTCTTAGGTTCGGCAAGTGTTATTAAATTGACGGGGCCATCAATTACGTTAGCTTATATTCTAGGTGGATTGATAATTTATGCTATTATGAGAGCTTTGGGTGAAATGACTGTTGATAAACCAAGTTCTGGGTCTTTTGTTGAATATGCTCACTTATATTTAGGAACTGGCGCGGGTTTTGTTGCTGGGTGGAACGCATGGCTACTATTTACTTGTGCGTGTATGTTAGAAGTAACTGCGGCAGCTACATTACTTGATTATTGGATATTTATTCCGCATTGGATTACTTGTGCTACATTATTAGTTATATTTGGTAGTGTGAATTTAATTGGCGTAAAATACTTTGGGGAAGCTGAGTTTTGGTTTGCTGGAATTAAAGTTGTAGCAATTATATCAATAATTTTAATTGGTACTTATTTGATTTTTACTAATCATAATGTCCATCATGCTGCGCTTCAAAATCTTCATGATTATACTCATGCTAATATGTTTTTTACCAATGGGATTATGGGTTTTTTAAATTCGATGGCAATTGTTTGTTTATCATTTTGTGGTGCTGAGTTTGTGAGCGTTGCCGCAGGGGAGGCTGAAAACCCAGAAAAATCTATCCCCAAAGCAATTAATGGAGTAATTATTAGAATTATTTTATTTTATGTATTGACTATTGCTATTATAGTTTTGATGTCCAAAGCCGATACCATAACTACACATACTAATCCATTTACTGAAGTATTTGCTAAATTTGGTTTTACAAACTCTGCTGATATTATAAATTTGGTTGCAATTACTGCGTCATTATCAGCATTAAATAGTTGCATTTATGTTTCATCGAGATTTTTATATAGACTATCGTTAAATGGACAGGCTCCAAAAACATTTGTTAAAGTTAATAAAAAGCATTTACCAAAAAATGCAATTATTTTTACCTTGGCAATAGCATTTCTAGTTGTAATTGCTAATTATACTTTTCCAGCAAAAATTTTGGAATATTTATTTGCGATAATTACGGTAGCAATTATTATAAATTGGTTTATCATTCTTTTGTCACACATGTTATTTCGTAAACATTGTATTACTACTAGTAAGGATATAAAATACGTTATGCCAGGTTACCCATATGTAAATATGTTAGTTATGGGTATATTATTTATTATTCTAATTGTGATGGCCAAAAATAGTGATACTTCACTAAGTGTTTATATTGCACCTGCCTGGTTATTAACGCTAACTATAATATATGCACTAGGTAGTGGTAAGAGTCGCTTAAAACTGGTTAATAAGATAGAAAAATAGCTCGGTTAATAGTACCAGCTACTAGTTCTAGTCGGACGTTTTACTTTATTGATTTGCTAATGTGTGCAATGTTATGTGTTTATCATTAGCTTTATGGCCAAGAGCTAATATAAATATTTGACAGAAAAGTAACATTGTGTTATTATTCTGCATGTTAAAAAACTTCTAAATTAATAATTTTTTGGAAACAGTACATGTTCTTTAATAACAATATCATTAAAATTTCTGGCTTACTTCTAGTCTTAATTAACATTCAAAATAAGATGTTTGCGGTATTTGTTTATTAAAATTGTCAAATATAAATAAGTAAAACCCGCAACCAAAACTGCGGGTTTTTTATTTCAAAAAGGAACTTTCAAGCGTGAAGATGGCCGGAGCTGAAGCGATAGTTAAATCACTAGTACATCTGGATGTTAAACATATATTTGGTTACCCAGGTGGGGCTATAATGCCAACTTACGATGCGTTATTTAATGAAGAGAATTTGCATCATGTTTTGGTGAGGCATGAACAAGGTGCTGTAATTGCTGCTGAGGGGTATGCTCGTCTAAGTGGTAAAGTTGGCGTTTGTATTGCAACTTCTGGCCCTGGAGCAACTAATCTTGTCACCGGTATTGCTGATGCTATGCTTGATTCAATTCCTATTGTATGTCTTACTGGGCAGGTTAATAGTGCACTAATTGGAACTGATGCTTTTCAAGAGGCTGATATAGTTGGTATGACAATACCAATTACTAAATGGAATTACCAGATTAGTAAGGCTTCAGAAATACCATATATCCTGGCTAAAGCATTTCATGTAGCACTAAGTGGTCGTCATGGTCCAGTTTTGATTGATATTACTAAAGATGCTCAGCAAGGCGAGATGGAATTTGATATAAAAGATCTTGAAGTATTTATAGATCATAAGCTACAGGTATTAAATGATGAATTTGAGAATGCCGCTAAGTTAATTAATTCTGCCAAAAAACCTTATATTTTTGCAGGTCATGGTGTTACTAAAGCTAATGCTGAAAATGAATTAGAACGTTTTGCAAGTCTTGCAGGGATTCCGATTGCATGTACTTTACATGGGTTATCATGTATCCCTATGGATCATCCGTTATATGTGGGTATGCTTGGGATGCATGGTAATTATGGGTCTAATTTATTAACTAATGAAGCTGATTTGATTATTGCAATTGGTATGAGATTTGATGATAGGGTTACGGGCAATTTAAATACTTATGCCAAACAAGCCAAGATTATTCATATTGATATTGATAATGTTGAATTTAATAAAAATGTAAAAGTAGACGTTACAATTTGTGGTGATGCTAAAGATGTTCTATCAGAGTTATATAAACATATTTTACCTAATAATCATGATGCTTGGATTAAAAAATTTCATGATTACTATCAAGAAGAGCATGATGAAGTTATTCATCATCAAATAACTAACCAAGCTGGACAGATGATAAAGATGGCTGAGGTAGTCTCCTTATTATCTGAAAAAACCCAAGGTAATGCAGTAATTGTGAGTGATGTGGGACAACATCAAATGATAGCAGCACGCTATTATGAATTTAAATACCCACGTTCGCATATTACTTCAGGTGGCTTAGGAACTATGGGGTACTCATTACCAGCAGCCATTGGTGCCAAATTTGCCGCTCCTAAACGCGAAGTTATAGTTATTGTTGGTGATGGTGGTTTCCAGATGAATATTCAGGAACTGGCTGTTTTGACCCAAGAAAATTTGAGTGTTAAAATTATACTCTTAAATAATGAGCATCTAGGTATGGTTAGGCAATGGCAGGAAATGTTTTTTGAAGAACGTTATTCGTTTACCAATTTATTAAATCCAGATTTTATAAAAATTGCCGAGGCATACTCCATACCTGGGCTACACATTGAAGATGCATCTGATTTAGATTCTGCATTAGATAAATTACTCAACGCCGAAGGTTCTTTTTTACTTGAGGTAATGGTGGAAAAACAAGGTAAAGTATTTCCTATGGTGGCAGCTGGTACTGGTGTTGGTGATATTCGTTTAAAATAAAGGTTTAAGTGCATGAAAACAGATCTTAATAAACACGATGAATTTGTTAATACAAATATGTACGTATTATCGATTATTACTCAAAATACTTTATTTGTATTACAAAGAGTTGCTGGAATGTTTTCGCGGTTGCGGATTAATATTGAACATATTAATATTTCAAGACATTCTGATCCTTTATCATACTGGAATGTGGTGGTCTATTCGACCGATGATAGGGTTTGGTTATTAATTAAACAGTTAAATAAAATTATTGAATTGGTTGATGTCAAAATTATTGATAAGATGCCAATGACATCATTAAGAAAACCAGTAATTGATGATCGCTTATAATATAAAGGCAAAATGATTCATGATTTTAGAATTAAAAGATATCGAACAAGCCGCAGAGAATCTTAAAAATGTTGTCCTTAATACACCACTAGAATACTCTGAACGCTTGTCAAATCAGTACTCGGCAAATATATACCTTAAGCGAGAGGATTTGCAGCGTTGTCGTTCTTTTAAAGTACGTGGGGCATATAATCGAATATTTTCTTTAAGTGTAGAAGAGCGGCAAAAAGGTATTGTATGTGCTAGTGCGGGTAATCATGCCCAGGGGGTTGCTTATAGTTGTGCTACTTTAGAGCTTAAAGGTGTTGTTTTTATGCCACTATCAACTCCACTCCAAAAAATTGATCGGGTGCGAAGTTTTGGTGGAAAATATATTGAGATAGTAACGATAGGCGATACGTATGATGATGCGAGTAATGCTGCCAAAGATTATTGTTTAGCTCACAATGCAACATATGTGCATCCTTTTAATGATTATGATGTGATGTGTGGTCAAGGTACAATTGCCCGCGAAGTTTATAAAGAACTTGGAGATAAGATAGATATTGCAGTAGTTGCAATTGGTGGCGGTGGATTGGCTTCAGGGGTGTCCTCATATTTCAAACATAAAAATGAGAAAATAAAGATTATCGGTGTTGAATCTCTTGGGGCAGCCGGTATGAGTGAATCAATCAAAAATGGCAAAGTTACACCATTACAGAGTATTGATACATTTGTTGATGGAACTGCAGTTAAGCGTGTTGGTGATAATACTTTTACCATATGTAAAAGAAATTTAATGAAGACAGTCTTGGTTCCAGAGGGTAAGGTATGTACTACAATGATAGAGCTTTATCAAAATGATGGTATTATTGCTGAACCAGCTGGGGCATTACCTATTTCGGCTCTTGATATGATATCAGATGAAATTAAAGGTAAAACAGTTGTTTGTATATTATGCGGTGGTAATAATGATATTTTACGTTATCCAGAAGTAATGGAGCGAAGCTTAGTATATAATGGACGTAAGCACTATTTGATTATTGAATTCAATCAAAAGCCGGGGCAATTGCGTAAGTTTGTAGATTATGCACTGGGACCAAATGATGATATCGTACGTTTTGAGTATATGAAAAAAACCAACCGCGAAGCGGGTGCCGCATTAGTTGGAATTGAGTTATCCAATAAAAACGATTTTACACCATTTTTGGAACGTTTAAGTAGTACTGGTATAAATTTTAGGGTTTTATCGGATAAAGAATTATTGTATAGTTATATAATTTAAATTAAAATAAGGTATTTATGACTAAAGAATTAAAACATAGAAGTGGTACATTAACAGGAACCCATGGAGGTGAAGACTGGATTAGACGTGCTCCTGCTCGTGCAATGCTTAGAGCCGTTGGGTTTACGGATGAGGATTTTACTAAACCTTTAATTACTGTTGCTTGTCCTTATACTGATATTACTCCATGTAATTCACATATTCGTGACTTGGGGGATGTTATTTGTTCTGAAATTAAAGCATCTTTGGGTAAGTCAGTATTATTTGGTACACCAGTTGTAACTGATGGTGAGACTATGGGTATGGAAGGTATGAAATACTCTTTAGTGTCGCGTGAATTAATTGCTGATTGTATTGAAACTATGCATGAAGCTTATGCTTCAGATGGAATTATTGCCTTATCAGGTTGTGATAAAACTATACCGGCATCATTAATCCCATTAGCTAGAAACAATAGTATTGGAATTACACTATATGGTGGATCAATTCTACCTGGTAAACTTCATGGTAAAGATCTAACAGTTGTGAGTATCTTTGAAGCTGTTGGGAACCATAGTGCAGGTAAAATGAATGACAAAGAATTACATGAAATTGAATGTCATTCTTGCCCTGGAAATGGTGCATGTGGTGGAATGTATACTGCAAATACTATGGCTTCAGCGCTAGAAGCGATAGGTATGAGTTTGCCAGGTAGTGCAAGTAATTCTGCGGTTGATGAAAATAATAAAATTTCTGCAGCAAAGTATGATGATTGTATAAATTCGGTAAAAGCACTTAAAGTATTATTAGAAAAAGGTATTCGTGCTCGTGATATTATGACACGGAAGGCTTTTGAAAATGCTGTAACGGTAGTGATGGCTTTAGGAGGTTCAACTAATGCGGTATTACATCTACTATCTCTAGCTCATGAAGCTGAAGTAGAGCTTAGTATCGATGATTTTGAAAAAATTGGTGCGAAAGTACCACTTATAGGTGATTTTAAACCATTTGGTAAATATGTAATGAATGATTTATCCAAGATTGGTGGTATTCCTGTTGTTATGAAACACCTCTATAAGCATGGTCTTATCCATGGCGATTGTCTTACTGTAACTGGAAAAACTGTTGCTGAAAATCTTGAAGGTGTAATAGATTTACCAACTAATCAAGATGTGATTTTATCTGTTGATAAACCACTTGCACCTCCAAGTAAACATATTTTAATCCTAAGGGGTAATCTCGCTTCATATGGTTCTGTTTTAAAACTATCAGGTAAAGAAGTACTACAACATCGTGGGCCTGCTCGGGTGTTTGATTGTGAAGAAGATGCTCTAACTGCAATACTAGACGGTATGATAAATAAAGGTGATGTAATAGTTATTCGTTATGAAGGGCCTAAAGGCGGTCCTGGTATGCGTGAAATGCTATCTCCATCGTCTGCCTTAATGGGGGCTGGGTTAGGTAAAGATGTTGCTTTAGTTACAGATGGGAGGTTTTCGGGTGGAACACATGGAGTTATGATAGGTCATGTATCGCCTGAAGCATATAATGGTGGGCCTTTAGCAATAGTTCATGAAGGTGATATTATAAATATTGATATTACAAAAAGAATTCTTCAACTTCAAGTATCTGAAGAAGAGATTAAAAAACGTTTGGCAAATTGGAGTCCTCCAAAGCCTAAATATAAACGTGGGATTCTGGCCAAATATGCACGCCTAGTTGCGTGTGCCTCTGTTGGTGCATATACAAGTTAAATAATTAATAAATATAGAAAGGTGTTCAATGGCGGATTTTAAATATGCATTCTTTGAGGGTAAAATAACGAATCTTATTGATGCAAAAGTATCGATTATGACCAATGCTATTCAATATGGTACTGGAGTATTTGGTGGGATTCGTGGATATTATAATAAAGCTGACAATAGTATCTCCGTGTTTCGACTAAATGATCATTATAAACGTTTTTTATCATCAGTTGCAATTCTTGGCTGTAGGTTTCCGTATAGTGTAGAAGAGTTGGTTGAAATTCATAAAGATTTATTAATTAAAAATGCTCCTAATTGTAACTCATACTTTAGACCTTTTGCATATGTTGGTAATACCAAATTAGGGCCAAATTTGGCTGATGTAGAGTTATCTTTTGCTTTATATATGATTCCTTTGGAGGAGTATTTACCAGTTGATAAAGGTTTGAACTTAATGGTGTCTTCATGGAGACGTGTTAGCGATAATTCAATTCCGTCACGTGGAAAATTCTCGGGTACATATATGAATTCGGCATTGGCAAGAAAAGAAGCTAATGATAATGGCTTTGATGAGGCTATATTATTAAGTGAAAATGGTAATGTTAGTGAAGGTTCAGCTGAAAATATATTTATTATTCGTGATGGTGTTTTGGTTACACCACCTATTACTGATGATGTTCTAGAAGGCATTACTCGTAGAACTGTGATTCAAATTGCAACAGATATTGGAATTAAGGTTGTTGAGAGAAGTATTGATAGAAGTGAGCTCTATGTTTCTGATGAGGTTTTTTTAACGGGAACAGGATGCCAAGTTGCATGGGTTAATTCTATTGATAGAAGAATAATAGGGAATGGTAAGATAGGTGAATTAAGTAGCCGTTTACAAAAAGAATATTTTGCAACAGTCCATGGACAAGTTGATAAATATAGTAGTTGGTGTACGAAGGTTAGTGTTTAATTGTATTTTTAAAAGGCAGGTAAAAATGGCTCAAATTAATTTTGGTGGCTGTAATGAAGATGTGGTGACTCGTGATGAGTTACCTTTAACTAAGGCTCTTGAGACTTTGAAAAATGAAACTATAGCAATTATAGGTTATGGAGTACAAGGTCCGGCTCAGGCACTTAATTCACGTGATAATGGATTAAATGTAATTATAGGTCAGCGGAAAAACTCAGCTACTTGGGACAAGGCAATAAAAGATGGTTTCGTTCCTGGTGAGACGTTGTTTGAGATTGAAGAAGCAGCAGCAAAAGGTACAGTAATATGCTATCTTTTGTCTGATGCAGCACAAATTAGTGTTTGGCCATCTATTTCCAAACATTTAACTAAAGGTAAGACATTATGTTTTTCTCATGGTTTTGGTATTGCTTATGCTGATAAAACTAAAATTGTGCCATCAAAAGATATCAATGTTGTTTTAGTTGCACCAAAGGGATCAGGTCGCTCTGTACGTCAAAACTTCCTTGAAGGCCGTGGAATTAATTCAAGCTATGCAGTATATCAAGATGCAACAGGAAATGCTTATGATATAGCATGTGCTCTAGGTGTAGGTATTGGTTCAGGGTTTTTATTTAAGACTGATTTTCAAAGTGAAGTTACAAGTGATTTAGTTGGTGAACGTGGTGCCTTAATGGGGGCTATTGCTGGGTTGATGGAGGCTCAATATAATCTACTTCGTAAACATGGACATTCTCCATCAGAAGCATTTAATGAAACAGTAGAAGAGGCAACTCAAAGTCTTATTCCACTAATAGGTGAGCATGGTATGGACTGGATGTTTGCAAATTGTTCAACTACAGCACAACGTGGTGCACTTGATTGGAAAGATAAGTTTAAAAAAGCAGTAGAGCCTGTTTTTGATTCATTATATGAAAGTGTTGTAAGTGGTGCTGAAGCTGATCGTTCAATTAAGCTAAACAGTGAACCTGATTATCGTCAAAAACTACAAAAAGAGTTAGATGAAATTCATCATAGTGAGATGTGGCAAACTGGAGCACAAGTACGAAAACTTCGTCCTGAGCGCCAATAGTTTATTAAAAAGAGAGTAAATGCAAGCACAAAATATTATTAATAAAATTTGGGATAAACACTTGGTTAGTCGTCAGAAAAACTTTCCTGATGTTTTGTATATTGATCGGATTTTACTCCATGAGGTTACTTCAGCTCAGGCTTTTACTGAGATTCATGAACGCGGATTAAGTATTCGTAATAAGCAAAATATTCTAGCAACGATAGATCATAGTATCCCAACGGATAAAAACCGGATTAATATTAATGATCCAATTGCAAGAACACAGGTAAATACCTTACGTGACAACTGTAAAAACCATAATATAACAATTTATGATATTGATAGTAATCATCAGGGTATAGTTCATGTTATTGGTCCTGAGCTTGGGTTTACTCTTCCTGGAACAACTATAGTTTGCGGGGATTCACATACATCAACCCATGGGGCTTTTGGGGCTTTAGCCTTTGGAGTTGGGACTTCTGAAATTTTGCATGCGATGGCAAGTTCATGTATTTTGCAGGAAAAACCCAAGACTTTTAAAGTTGAGTTTGTAGGTACTCCAAGTAAATATTTTACTGCTAAGGATGCAGTTCTTAAATTAATTGCAACAATAGGTATTGGTGGTGCGAAGGGATGTGTAATTGAATATGTGGGTGACTATATCAAATCTCTTAGTATGGAATCTCGAATGACTATTTGTAATATGTCAATTGAATGTGGTGCTAGGGCTGGACTTATAGCGCCTGATACAACTACATTAAATTATTTACAAAACCGCGAGTATACTCCAAAAGGTGCTGATTTTGAGAAATTAATTAAGCAATGTAGGGAATTAGTTAGTGATAAAGATGCATATTATGATACTGAGATAATCATTGATATTAGTAATGCTACACCAATGATAACTTGGGGCATTAATCCAGAACATGCAATTGCACTTGATGAACTAACTCCTGATGTAGAAAATGCACAAGATAGATTAACATTAGAAAAAGCATATGCTTATACCAAGCTTCAACCCAAGCAATCTCTAAAAGGTGTGCCTATCGATTTTGCTTTTATAGGTAGCTGTACTAATGGGCGTATAGAAGATATGAGAGTTGTTGCGGATATTCTTAAAAACAGACATATAGCAAGTAATGTAACTATGTATATTGTTCCTGGTTCGGAGCAGGTTTTAAAAGAGGCCTGTGAAGAAGGCTTGGATAAGATTTTTGCGGCTGCTGGTGCTGATTTTAGGATGCCAGGGTGCTCTATGTGTCTTGGGATGAACCCAGATAAGGTACCGCCTGGCAAGCGCTGTATTAGTTCAACTAATCGAAACTTTATTGGTCGGCAAGGCCCAAACAGTATAACTCATCTAGCATCTCCAGCAACAGTTGCTGCAAGTGCTGTTTTGGGTTATATTGCATCTGTACAAAATATTGATAGCTATGGAGCAACTAAATAATGGATAAATTTAGGCAATTAAGTGCATCAGTGATTCCACTAGATTTGGATAATATTGATACAGATATGATTATTCCAGCTATTCATCTAAAAAGCATAAGCAGAAGTGGTTATGGTGATGGGTTATTTTCTGCTTTAAAAGAGTTATACCCAGATTTCATTTTTAATAACGCTAAATATAGTAGTGGGCAAATATTACTTTCAAAAGCAAATTTTGGTTGTGGTTCATCGCGTGAACACGCCGTTTGGGCTATTTTGCAGTATGGAATTAAAATTGTAGTTTGTAGTTCATTTTCAGATATATTTTTTAATAATGCAGCAAAAAATGGTTTACTATTAATAGCGTTACCAGAGAGTATAATTAATAAATGGATCAAGTTATCACTTGAAGATCCAGATTTGGCTATGACTGTTAATCTTCTTAATAATAAAATTAGCTTTAATAAAGAAGAGTATGATTTTGACTATGATCCGTACCGTAAGCATTGCCTAATAGAAGGCCTAGATGACCTGACTTATTTATTAAGTCAAGATACAGCAATTACTGAATATGAGGTTAAACGTGGATAAAAATATAGCTATTCTTGCTGGTGATGGTATTGGACCTGAGGTAATGCAGAGTGCAATTAGTGTACTTGATGCTATATCAGATAAATATGGGCATAGTTTTATCTATACTAAAGCATTAGTTGGTGGCGCCGCATATGAAAAGTATCAAAATCATCTTCCACAAGATACAATTGAGATCTGTAAAAAGAGTGACGCAATATTATTTGGTTCAGTTGGTGGCCCGGTTACTGAACAAACAAATCCAAAGTGGAAGAATTGTGAAACTAATTCGATTCTTGCAATTAGAAAAGAATTTAATTTTAATATTAATCTTAGAAAAGCAACAATTTATCCAAACTTAGTTGATTTGTCACCACTAAAAAACTCACTTATTCCTAATGGGCTTGATATTGTTATATTACGAGAATTGCTTGGTGATATTTACTTTGGTGAACATTATTTGGGTAATAAAAATGGTTCACGTTTTGCTTCAGACATAGCAGAATATAGTGAGGAACAAATACTAAGCATAGCGCGTTATGCATTTGATGTAGCAAGGCTTCGGACAAAAAAAGTGGTATCAGTCGATAAAGCTAATGTAATGGCAACATCCAAATTATGGCGCGAGATTGTATCAGAAGTAGCTAAAGAATATCCAGATGTAGAATGTAGTGATATGCTGGTTGATAATTGTGCTATGCAATTAGTTAGAAATCCCAGCCAATTTGACGTGATTCTAACCGCTAATTTGTTTGGCGATATATTATCGGATGAATTATCTGTTTTATCTGGCTCTATTGGAATGATGCCATCTATAAGTTTAAATGCTAGTGGTTTTGGACTTTATGAACCAGCAGGTGGGTCGGCTCCTGAAATTGCAGGCAAAAATATAGCTAATCCAATTGCACAAATTTTATCAGCGAGCATGATGCTTAGTTATTTATTTAATCTACAAAAAGAAGCTCAGGCAATTGAGCATGCTATAAAGACAACGATTATGCAAGGTTTTGGAACGCTTGACTTGAAAGATGCAGTTAAAGTCGTTCTAGGTACCAAAGAGTTTACTAAAGAAGTTATAAAGAATATTTTATGAATCAAAACACTACCGAAAGCCAGCAGATATATATCTTAGACACTACGTTACGTGATGGGCAGCAATCTCCTGGGGCTGGGATGTCTTTTGAAAATAATCTTTTATATGCCAATCTAGCACATAATTTAAAAATAGATATTCTTGAAGCCGGATTTCCATCTGCAAGTAAAACTGATTTTAATATGGTTAATCAAATATCTAGAGATATGGCTGCTATAAAATCTAATATGATAATTTCTGGATTAAGTCAACTCCGGGTTGATCAAGTAGAACAAACTATTGAAGCATTGTTACCAAGTAAAGCTATAAATCGTGGACGAGTACATGTGTATGTGCCAGTTGACCCCGATCTAATGGAAGCATCTCTTGGTAGCTTAGCTAATGATAAACCATTAATTGTTGAAACAGTATATAAGTTAGTTAAAGTTATAACGGATGCAGGGTTTGAAGCTGAATTTAGTCCTGAGGGGTATTCAAGACAAGGTCGTAATTTTGATTTTGTGACTGATATAATTCGCGCTGCCCTAAATGCTGGGGCTGGTATAATTAATTGCCCCGATACTATAGGTGGAGCTTCACGTTATCAAGGTGATGAATATTTTATCAATAAAATTAAGAAACATAGTGCAATTTTTAAAGCTGAATTTCCAACTCGCAAAATAATTTGGTCATCACATTGTCATAATGATTTTGGTACTGCACTTGAAAATACTATGAATGCGGTATTTGAAGGGGTGGTACAACAGGTTGAAGGTTGTATTAATGGAGTAGGTGAGCGTGCGGGTAATGTATCACTTGAACAGTGTATTATGAATATTCGCCAATTTGGGGCAAACTCTCATTTAAGTCATAAAGTACATACCAATATTGATATTAGCTATCTAAAAGCTGCTTCAGATTTTATAGCAACAAATATGCTATCACGTCAGCCGCATTCACCAATTACTGGGGATAATGTAGCATCTCATACTTCAGGTGGGCATATTAATGCTATTATAAAAAATCCATTAGCGTATCAGCCGTTTAATCCTAAAGATATTGGTAGTGAGATATCTTTTGTATTTGGGCCATTAAGTGGTAGTAATCATGCTAAGCAAATTATTGATAAATATGGATTTATATGTAATGATGAAGAAAAAGTTAGTATTACCCAAGCAATTAAGGATTTTTATTCTCTGAGACGTAAAGGTATTACTGATAATGAATTAATAATTGCTTATAAAGCATATCGAGAACCAATTAAAGTAAAAAATTTATCTTATTTAAAACATTCAAACAATATTACTAAGTTGATTTTAGATGGTAAGTTTTTTGATCAAGATCAGCTAGTTATTGAGTACCAGGGTAGAGGCTCGGCACTAAGTGCAATTAATGAAGCGGTAAGTAAGTATTTTCCAAATATAATTGTACAAGATTATAACTCGCATTCAGAAGGTAATGGTATTCACTCATTATGTAAGTCTAATATTGTTATATCAGTTAATAATGATAAACGTTATACTGGTAGTGCAATTGATGATGATATTGAAATTTCTGCGATACATGCTTTTATTGTCGCCGTTAATAATGCATATGTAGAAACTAATTTTAAAAAGGTATAATTATGAAAAAACCAATTATTGCTATTACTGGTGCTACTGGTTTTATTGCTAGGCAATTTAAGCTGTATTATAGTGATAGATTTGAGTTTATTTTAATCTCACATAAAAGTACTCAAGGGGCTTATAGTTTTGATGATATCAAATCTAATCCCATGCTTTTATCTAAAGCTGTAGCAGTAATTCATTTAAGTGGTGCTAATATTGGAGATAAGCGTTGGAGTGAAAAACGAAAACAGGAAATTTTAGATAGTCGTATTATAACAACCGAGCTTTTAGTGGCTATTCTTAATCAATTACCGAATAAACCTGATTTACTATGTGCTAGTGCAATTGGTATTTACCCAGAAGATAATCAGGTATACAGCGAATATACTAAGTTAGATTATAGCCATTATGCTAATTTTAGTGAAGAAATAACTAAAAAATGGGAGAGTGCCACATTTGGTTATTCTGGGCGTGTAGTTAATATGCGTTTTGGAGTAGTATTATCGTGGCATGGTGGTGCCTTAGATAAAATACTATTACCTTTCAAATTAGGAATGGGTAGTGGCATTAGTGATGGATCTTGGCCTTTTTGTTACATCAGTATCACTGATTTATGTAATGCAATTGGTTTTTTAATTGATAAGCGTGATATTACTGGTGCGATTAATCTGGTATCGCCAGAAATCATTAGTTATAAAGACTTAATTAATACAATTAGTCGGGTATACAACAAGCGTTGTTGGTTTAATTTACCCAAGTTTGTTATTAAGCTATTATTTGGGCAAATGGGGCGCGAATTGTTACTATCAGGGCAAAAGGTGGTTCCTATGAAGCTTCAAGAGCACAATTTTAAATTTACTTACTTTAATATTGAGTCATGTTTAAAAGATATTAAATTAGCTAGAATATAATTCTAATTTAATTTTGTACCCAGTTAAATAGCTGATAATCACTAATGGTAATCCGCCGCCTATTCCTGCTGCTACACCTGATATTATTCCCCATGAAAATCTATTGTTAATATGTGGTAGCCATATAATTGATAATGGTGATGCAATAGTTTCGTATAGTGTGAACAAAAGAGTTATTATGATAATGTCTCGATTAGTGATGGTAAGCTTGAGTACTTGATTGTCAAATGTTCTGATTTTAATTCCATAATTAAATAGATGCAAAACAATTCGATATATAATTAAAGTAATACCAACACTAAAAAATGCAGATACTAACCCTACTATATAATCATTATTGGTAAAGTGGGTAACAATTTCTTGTATAAAAAACATGAACATTAATAAAAACCCAGACAATAGACCAATATAGATAGTACCGTTAACTTTAATAACCTCTAGATTCAAGGCTTTTGAAAAAAATTTCTTTATTGGGTTTTCAATTAATTTCAAAATCACGAATAGTGCAAACGCTCCGGCACAAAATCCCATGGTAAGTAAATAGATTGGATTGTTAACAACAATGCTATTTGTTATTGCAACAATTGGTATGGTTAGGATTTCAAGAATAACCAAGAAAATAATTAATTTCAAGTCTAGTGATAGTTTTATGATAGTCTGCATTGTTTTAGCTTAGCCCTAGAAAATATATTATGTGTATTAACAATTCAAGTATTGAATACCTATATTATACTAGCTTAGCTTGATCCGCTGCATCAATAAAAAGCATATTTTTCAACAATTTACGAGCTGTATGTCCCAAGTTCGAGTATATCATGTTTTTACCTACAATTTTGTGGGGTATTAAGTACTCTGTAATGTATGTTTAAATGGTACATTCATTCAATAATAAACAGGATTAACACCATGAGTGCCAAAATAGCAATTTTACTATCATTAATAGTTTTTCTTGTAGGCTGTAATTCAAATATCGGTAGTGGAGCTGCTGGTGCAACTTCTAACAAAATCGAATCACGCAACATTTCAGTATCTCAAATAGCAGCTGATGATGCTAATACATCCTATCAAGGTTCACAAGCATATAATAGCTCCCTCTACAGTGGTGAAGATGTTAATTGTCAAACTGGTACTTTGACACTAAGTAAGAGTTTAATTGCTAGTTCTGGTATTACTAAAGATATAGATCTTAACTTTAATCTAGTGTATTCGAGCTCTAATACTGCATCAGTTGGAGCTTTTGGGTTGACTAAGGGCTGGGACTTACAA
>CANFGS010000002.1 GCA_947446595.1 Neisseriaceae bacterium
CAATTGCAGGGTTGTATTTTGGAGTTGAGTTACAAGCAATATTACAAAGCCCTAACCAGAAATGGTTGGGGCTTTTGTATTTCTATATCCTCAGAAATAATTACTAAGCTCTCCAATCACAATATAATATAAAAAACATACTGCCACATTGTCAGGTAGTTGGGTATTTGCATAAGGCATTGTATTTTCTATGAACAATAGTTTGCTCGCTTCTGATCTTGAAGAATATTTATTTAAACAAGAGAAGTTTTAGTTTTTGCATCTGCTTCCTTGTTATTTAGGTTGTTATTGCTTACAAGATCATCATTGATAGATTCATATGATCACTTTTTTGTCAAATTTTGTTCCATTTTGGATAGCATCCCACGAATTAAATCTACTTCATCACGGTTTAGATTGGCTTTGTGTAAAATATTTTGGAGCTTTCTATGAACACTCTCAGATTTTTTATCCGCATAGTATTTTACACTATTTAATATCTTATCAAGATGGTTTAAGATACCTTGATTATCAGCAAATGTTGATTTTTGTTCATTTACCGTTTTTAGGTAATCAATATTACTATTGTAGTTACTATATATCTCATAAGCCATAATTTGAACAGCTTGGGCTAAATTTAGGGAGAAATACTCTGGGTTTCCTGGAATAGTAACTAAGCGGTTGCATTTTTCTATCTGCTCTATAGTAAGCCCACTTCTTTCACTTCCAAAGACAATTGCAACTTTTTCATTAGCCACCGCCTTTGTTATAATTTCATGTGTACATTCTTTGGGAGTTTTTAGATGATGATTGAATTCACGGCGTCTAGAGGTCAGGGCGTAGCTAAGGGTAGTATTTTGTAATGCTTCTTCTAATGAACCAACAATAATAGCATTTTCTACCACATCTCGTGCATTACTAGATAGGGCATAAGCTTCATCATCAATTCTGGCAGTTGGCGCAACTAATATTAGTTTATATAATCCCATCGTCTTCATAGCACGAGCAACTGATCCAATATTGCCACTATGTGAGGTATTACATAATATTATGCTAATATTATTAAGTACCATTTTAGTATTTGACATCATTACCTATCTTAATAATAATTTATCCAATTCAACATCTGAGAATCCAGCTTGCTTTCTACTTTCTCGATTAAATGCACCTCTTATTTTTGGAGCTGAATATTCTTCAAGAATACTAAAAAACGTATCGGTATAATCAAGGTTCCTTTTATCACAAAGATATTTAAACCAAATGTCTCCATATTTTACATGGGTAATCTCATCATGGTGGATTATCTCTAAGATTGCTGCTCCTTTAGTATCTTTTATATGTAATACTTTTTTTCTTAATTCAGGGACTGCATCAATTCCTCGTGCTTCTAAAACCCTAGGCACTAATGCCATCCTAACTAATACATCACACTCAGTCTTATATACCATATCCCATAGCCCAGTATGAGCCGTAAAATCCCCATATGTATATTGAAGAGTAGCTAAATGTTCATTTAGTAGGCTAAAATGATAAACTTCATCTTTGGCAACACTCATCCAGTTCCTGTAGTATTCAATAGGCATAGATTGAAATCGATAACAGGCATCAAGTGCAAGATTTATCGCATTAAATTCAATATGAGCTAAAGCATGAAATAATCCGGCATGACCTATAGTGGTGCCTATTCCACGCTTTGGTACTTCAAGTGGATGTACTAACTCTGGTTTATCAGGGCGTCCTGGTTCTGGAATAGAACGGACTAATGTTTTATCAAAACTTAGGGTGCAATCTTTACTGCTTATTTGATTGTAGAGTTTAACTGTAGCATCACATTTATATTCTATGTCATTAGATAAAATTATCTCTAGACAGAGATTAAAGAAATTCATCACTTACGCTTATCAACTATACTTCTGAATTATTAGGGTTAATGCTTTCCCACTCATAACAAGCTGGGCATTGCCAGAAGAATGTTTTGGTTTTAAAGTTACATCTACCGCAGCGGAAATTAGAAAGTTTTTCGTTATACTTCAATAAGATTGTTTTTATTACTTCAGCATCAGGTCTTATCTCAGCGCGAAGTTCAGAGCGGTTTATATAAGTATCCATTATCAATGCAGCAACTTTTGAAGTAGGTTGGTTACGGATTGTATCGCGCAAGTAATCTAATGCTGCATCAGAGCTCTCTAACGTAATTAGTTTCTGATATAAAAAATCTGAGAAATTAAGTTTGGGGTACAAAGTAGCATAACCACGAATAAGTGTTAAGCCTTCTTTAGTTTTGTTTAAACATACATATGAGTCAAACATTTTTTCAACCACCATAGGTAGGTAGAGGTAATTTTGTTTTTCAATTAGTTGCCATGTTTTAATAGCGTTTTCATGATCATCAGTGTTTGCATATAGTTCGCCTAAAAGTAGGTTGGCTCTTACACATTTACGGTTAATTTCTAACGCATGGTTGATAAATTTCATCGCTTCGTCATTATCAGATTTAATAAGGGCTTCTTGTGAGAGTTCACAATTAAACTGTGCAACTTCAGTGTGGTAGCTATAGTCAGATGTTGCTAGTCTTTTGGCAGTTTCTATAGCGTCTTTCCAGTTTTTATCTTGTTGGTAGATATCAAGTAATAAATCCTGAGCCTTATGTGAGTATAATTCGCTATTAACTAGTTTAAGTAGTAGGGTTTCGGCCCTATCTATTAATCCAGCATGCTGGAAATCCTTTGCTAATTCAAGACGGACATTGTCTTTCTGGTCATTAGAGAATAAATATTGGGAATTAAGTAGCTTATTGTGTAATTTGATAGCTAAGTCGTTTTCACCGCGGCTTCTATAAAGTTTTCCAAGGCTTAGTTGGAGCTCTGTTAATTGTGGTTCTTGTTCTATAATATCACAAATATTATCACTAGCAACTCCAGTCTTACTCTCGATTAGGGCGTCAAGGCTATCAAATAAGCGTTTTGGTAATGACTTTGCTTGTTTAATTACAGTTTTCATGTCAATACGACCTGCAAACCAACCAAAAGCAAAAAATAATGGAGTAACTAGTAGCCATAGAACAATTATATTCAATTTATAGTCCTTTATTCTGATTTAGTATTATGGTTTTTAAGATCTTCTAGGTCTTTCTTTAGGAGGCGTACTCTTAACTTAAGCTCTAATGAGCGACCGAACCCATAAATAAGCCCTATTATAATACCAATGATTAAGGCACCGAAAACCATTAAAATCAGTGGTAAACTCCAGCTATAAATTCCGTAGAAGTTAAATTGTACAGGCTGAGAATTATTTAAAATAAGCACTAATACCAGTATAAATACTGCAAACCAAAAAACCCACTTAAGAATATTAGCTATTCGATACATATATTTCCCTATCTATAAATTGCACACTTAAATTTTTATCATGCTCAATTATAGCATAAATCTTTATAAGAGCGAATTAGTAAAATTTGTTATTGTTATGGATAATATAATTGCTTATTATCATACTATGGTAAAATTCGTAACTAATTATGGGGTCATAAAATGAGATATTATTTAGCAGATAATCAGCGTTATTCAGTATTGAGGTTTTTTGAAGATAACTACCGAGAGTATAATGGCATCTGTATTGCAACTGGTTATTTAGATTTACCTGCACTATGTCTGGTTTTGCCACTTCTTAGCAATTATAACTCAATCCAAATCCTAATAGGGCAAGAGCCGTTAATACGTAGATACAAAAGAGAAAAGGTTGAAGATGATTTTCCACAATTAGATTTGACTAATGACTTACAAGAATTACCAATTGATCCTAAATACGCTGAAACTATTCATTTGATTAAAGAGATGATTCGTGGTGGTAAATTACAAATCAAATTATTTAAAAGAACCTTTCTCCATGCTAAATGTTATATTTTTTCAGAACAGATTGAATCTGAGGTTTTAAATAAAGCCATAGGTATTATTGGCTCAAGCAATCTAACTCTAAATGGAATTAGTTCAGATAAAAATATTGAGCTAAATCATATTGAACATAATGAAATGATAGTTAAGTATCCTGCAAGTGATAAAGAACCAAATTTAATTGGGCACTATGCTTGGTTTAACCAGTTGTGGAATGATAGTAGTACAGAACTTTGGAATGGTAAATTTACTGAGATATTAGATATGTCACCAGTTGGTGAAGTCATGTTTAGCCAATATGAAATGTATATTAAGACACTTTGGGAAATGTATCATGATGAAATCGAGATTGCAGGAGAACAAATTTCTGATGGTTATACATTATTTGAGTATCAACTAAAAAATGCCAATAGCTTATGTAAAAAACTAGAAAAACGTAAATTAGCCATGCTTTGCGATTCTGTTGGATTGGGTAAAACAATTACTGCGCTTGAAGTAATAACTCGATATGTAAAAGCTGATAAACGAGTTGTAATAATTTGTCCAAAATCTCTAAAAAAACAATGGGAACATGTAATACGTAAACAAAACCTTAATCAAAGACTAGACGTTTTAAGTTTACAAAACGAAGCAGAGCTTAAAGAGCATATGGAGCATGATCGTTATGCTCCTGTTGGCTTGTTTGTGATTGATGAGTCGCATAATTTACGCAATGGTTCAACAAGCTCACGTTTTGAAACTGTGCGTAAGTGGATTAATAGCAATAAAAACTCCCATAGCCTACTTTTAACCGCAACACCTATTAATAATAGCATTACAGATTTACTCAATCAGATACTATTAGGTAGTGGTGGGGATGCTAATGTACTTATGATACCAAATAGCAATGGTACAGGTATGCGAAATGTAGTAGATGTTATTACTTCAATACGGAAATCAGAAAGCCAGAGCGCAGAATTAACGCCAGAATTAATGGCAGAACGTAGAGCTAGACTCCATCCGATCATTAAAGAGTTTGTAGTACGCCGAACACGGCAAGGTATTTTACAAGAACAAGAAGTGAGTGATTTTGAACCTAAGCTTCATTTTCCAAAAGAAAAACTACACTCAAGAAGTTATCATTTTGATGATGAGTTATCTAGTAAGATAGTTAAAGAAACAACTAATTTAAGTTATACTAATTTCAATAATATAGATAAAATTATAAAAACTATCTATCTGTTACCAGAGATATATAACGAGTACGACGAAGATAAGGAACAGATGGTTGAAAAAACACTAGATGACAAGTTAATAGTTCTAAAACATCCGATTGATCAGCTAGATAATTTTAAAGAATTGCACCCAGATACTTATTTAAATACATGTTCACCATTACGTCTAGTATATCAAATCGTACAATTTCTTGGCTTTATTCCTTATCGATATATGATTTATCATTATGATTTTTATAATAAAGATATAAATGATGTTAGAAATATGCCATCAACACCACAGCATAAAATTCTTAATCGCCAAAAAGGGCTTTATGGAATTTTACGTGTGGTATTTCTAAAAAGGTTAGAATCATCGTTTTATGCGTTAAATATTTCACTCAATAACTACCGTAAGACACTAATGATTTTTAAAGATGCACTAGAAAAAAATACTATATTGCCATTATCACAATTACGAGAGGTAATAGAAGAGTATGGAGAAGATTACACGCGAGAAAATATACCAGCTGGTGAAGATATAGAAACGAAGTTTGATTTCTCTGAATTTAATCATCAGCAAATGCTCCAAGATATAAATAAAGAGCTAATTCTACTTGATGTGCTTAATATTCAGTTAAAACTATTACAAAATGATAATAATAAAATCAAAGATTTAGCCCATTTATTTCAAACAATTCAAAATGAATATAAGCATTATAATAATGGTAAGCCAAAAGTCTTGGTTTTTTCATATTTTGCAGATACTATTAAACATCTTGAAGAAGAGTTTAAAAATCATTTTACCTATAATTCTAATGAATGTGCTTTTATTTCATCAGCAAACCGGAATAATATAGATGATTTAACTAGACGCTTTGCTCCAAAGGGAAAGGATTATTCTCTAGGTGCAAATGAACATGAGATACAATATTTATTTGCAACAGATGTTTTATCTGAGGGGCAAAATCTACAAGACTGTGCAATTTTAATTAATTATGATTTGCATTGGAATCCAGTGCGGATGATACAAAGAAACGGGCGAATAAATCGTATCGGTAGCGAGTATGAGACCGTTCTAATTTATAACATGCATCCTGATAGCCAGTTGGAAGAGTATTTAAAACTGGTACAACGGCTTGAATATAAGATAGGTTTAATTCGTGATATAGTTGGGCAAGATCAGCGTATTTTAAATGCAGATGAGAAATTAAATCCAATAGAGTTTGTTGATGATGTAGCAATAGATAAACTTCAAGGCTTATATTCAAAGGATGAGAATACAGTTAATCAGATTCTAGAGCAATTAGAAGAAGATGAAGAGTATTTAACAGATGATAAATTTATCACTGATTTACGATACTTTGATACTAAATATCAGGATGAACCAGAATATAAAAAAGAAGTTTATGGTATTTCAAAGGGAAAGTTTGGGTTACTAAATGGCACAAATCATGAATTATTGATATTCACCCAAATGAATGATGCTAACGGTAACAAATTATTCAATAAATTTTTTAAGTTGAATAATAAAACAGCTAAAGGTCTTGATGACTTAAATGCTTTAAAGTTGATCAGAGCTGATGAAACTAATAACCAGCGTTTAACTAGCCAAGCTTATAAATTACATTTACCATATCTAGATAAAGATTATCCGCAGAAGTTTATTGCAACAGTCCAATCTACAACTTCAATTGAGCGAGACTTGGATACTGGGATTCAAAATCTGCGAGTTAGATTTTTACGATTGCTTCATGAACTAAATTATACAGAGGATGCTCGTAATGATTTTGAACAAGCACTGCTTTATAGCAACCATTCTGATTATAATCAGATAGGTAAGAAGTTAAGGAAATTGATAAAAAATCCAAATAGTAAAGATATTAATGAATTGCTTGAAATTTGCCAAAAATCTATAAATGTATTAGATGAAGTGCGAGCTGTTATACAGCCAAGTAGCTGCGAGGGGATTTTATACTATGGCAACTAAATTTACTCATATTAACCAATTATTACAACAAGAACTTACTATTGAAAATAGCAAAGAGCTTGCTAGTAGTATTTTAGGATTAATGGGTATTACAACTCCAAATTTTATATATACTCAGAACTCATTACGTAAGATCATAGATACGTCCAAAAAGGGTATTTTTGAAGATGACAAAGATTTTGCTGATTTCAAGGCTGCGTATGATATTACTAGTAATCATTATAATGTGAATATTAAACACCAGCAAATTATTCTTCCTAGATTATTTGTAATCAAACAATATAGCCGTAGTAATATTATATGGTTAAACAAACTAGGTATTAATTTTGAAGATGAGCCGTTATTAAATGGATACCATCCTTTGGGGCTTGATTTTATTGCATGTCAAAATAGGTTTTTAGTAGTAATAAGTAATCAAGATAATCTGAGGATTCTCGAGCTTAACCATGGAGAGGAGCTTAATTCTACCCAAACAGAAATCCTATCCGCTTGGCAAAATCTCTTTACTGAAGAGAGTAACAAAAAACTACTTCATAATAGGTTATGGGATAGTCTAAACCTTGAGAGTGTAAATAAGAAATTCTATATTGATATTATTCAAAACTTTGCCAATCTCAAACAACATCTTCTTGAGAATAATATTTTTGATAATAATCAATCTGTTATCTTCACTAATCGCTTGATCGGTAGATTATTATTTTGTTACTTCTTAATTAAGAAAGGATTTATTCCATCTGATTACTTAGATATGAATACGCTATCTGATAATGAATACTATAATAGCAAATTAAGCCAATTATTCTTTGCAGTTCTTAATACCCCAGTATCTGATCGCATGCATGAAGATAAAAGCACACCATATCTTAACGGTGGGTTATTTGAACATAAAGATACCGATATAGAAAAGGTATCATTTCCAAACAATTATTTCGGTAGTTTATTTGCGGTGTTTCGTAAATATAACTGGACTGTTGATGAGAGCTTGAGTAATTTTGAAGTAATGGCAATTGACCCTGAGATGTTGGGACGCATATTTGAGAATCTATTGGCTGAAATTAATATTGAAAACGATGGCTCTAGTGAGTCGGCACGTAAAGCCAAAGGTGCATTTTACACCCCAAGGGTTATTGTGGACTATATGTGTAAAGAGAGTTTACGCCAATATCTTCTGACCAATAGTGAGGAACATGTTCATAATATAATTAATCGCCTTCTTGATGAAAGTATTGGCTATCTTACTGATCAAAAGAAAAACTGGGCGGATGATATTAAACCTTACAAGGAGCATCTGACATCATTACTCGATAAAATAACTGTATTTGACCCTGCCTGTGGCTCTGGAGCTTTCCCAATGGGAATGCTACAATTAATCCTAAATACCTTTGAGAGGCTAGGGGATAAACAAAATACTAGTAAACGCAAAGCTAAAATTATAGAAAATAGTATTTTTGGTGCAGATATTGAACCAAATGCAATTGAAATAGCAAGGCTTAGGGCGTGGTTGTCGATTGTTGTTGATGAGGTTAAGGATAAGATTGAGCCATTGCCGAATTTGGATTTTAAATTTGTATGTTGCAATAGTCTTATAAAACTTGAAACCAAGGGGCAAAGTAACCTTGTAGATAATATTGGTTTAATAGGTGATTTACAAAACTTACAACATGATTACTTTAACGCAAGAAGCTATAAGAAAAAACAAGAACTTCGACAAAAATATCATGATCTATTAGAAAAATCACGTTCTCAAGATTCACTCTTTGGAAAGTCCAAGTACTTGGAGCAAATAGAAAGCTACCATCCATTTGATAGTGCTAATGTTTGTCAGTTTTATGATAATCAATTTATGTTTGGCATTAGTGATGGTTTTGATGTTGTGATCGGCAACCCTCCTTATGTCAAGGAATATACAAATAAGGGGGCATTCACACAGCTTTATGATAGTAAATATTATCAAGGAAAAATGGATTTATGGTATTTTTTCGCTTGTATAGGAATTGATGTTCTTAAGGTTAACGGTTGTCAATGTTTTATAGCCCCAAATAATTGGATGACTAATACTGGTGCAAGTATTATGAGAAATAAGATTATTCAGGAGTCAAATATTCAAAAATTAATTGATTTCGGTAATTTCAAAGTATTTGAAAGTGCAAGTATTCAAACTATGATTTATCTACTTTCTAAAAATAGCCAACCTAGTAATTATAATTTAAATTATTCATATTTATTGCATGATAGATTAAATCGTGCGGAAATTGATAAATTTTTGCAAGGTTCGCTAAAAGAAGGGTTGTTTTTAAAATATCTAGTCAACTTAGAGCGTCAAAACTTTATTAATAAATCAATAACCTTTGTACCAGAAAATATTTCGAAGATTATTTCAAAAATTAATAATTTAAATTTAACTAGTTTATTACAAAATGAAGTTGCTACTGGCATAGATGTTCATCAAGATTTTATAAATAAAGAGAGTTTAAAGACCTTAGGGCGCGAATTCAATTTGGGTGATGGTATATTTATACTTTCTTCCGAGGAGCTAACTAATATAAAAATTTCAGAATTAGAGTTTAAAGGATTAATACGTCCGTATTATACTCCTAAAGAGTTAAAGAAATATAGTGCAACGAAAGAAAATAAGTATTGGATAATTTATACAGATTCAAAATTTAAAGATCCTACTTGTATGGATAAATATCCTATGATAAAGCAGCATTTAGATAAATTTGTTAATGTAATCACATCAGATAATAAACCATATGGATTACATCGTGCAAGAAATGAAGATTTTTTTACAGGTGAGAAAATTATTTCGTTACGAAAATGTATTGAACCAACATTCACATATACAGATTTCCCGTGTTATGTTTCGCAGACATATTTTATAATAAAAACTAATAGATTTAATCTCAAATTTTTAACATTACTCTTAAATTCAAAATTAATTAAGTTTTGGCTTAAATATCAAGGAAAAATGCAAGGAAATAACTTTCAAATTGATAAAGAGCCATTATTAAACATTCCGCTAATAGAAACAAATAATATTGAATACATTAAACTATTTGAAAATTTATATTTATATTTAGTTTATATAAATGCCAATGAAAAGGACATTGTTTCAAATCTAAAAAATGAGTTATTGATAAAATTTATTGAAGATATAATCAATAGTTTAATTTACGAACTTTATTTCAAACATGATTTTGAAGCAAATAAATTATTTTTAATGGATGAGCTAATTAAAATAGTGCTTACTTTAGATAAAAATGATTTAAATATAGCGATTAGTGATTTTTATAAGACGGTTAATTTTGATAATGAATCTATAAAAAATACATTAAAGTTAATGACAGTCCGTATGGAGTCTATTTTAATGCCAATAGTTATAGGGAAATAGTAATGAGAATAAACAAAATTGAAATTGAAAATTTTAAATTTTTTAGAAAAAATCATATTAATTTATATGGTAAGAATTTACTTGTTTTTGGTGAAAATGGTAGTGGTAAAAGTTCTTTGTATTGGGCTTTATACACTTTTTTTCAAAGCTCGATGAAAAGTGATGAAAATATTCAAAAATATTTTGATATAAATCATAGTGAAAATCTTTTAAATAAATATTGCGATGCAAGCAACAACGGTATGATTGCAGTTGAATTAATAGATGATAGAAGTATTAAAACAAAATATATGATCTCTAAAGATTTAATAAATACAAATAAAGAAGATACTACTATAAAAGAGGCTAATCTTGCAAGTGATTTTATAAATTATAGAATTTTATCAAGATTATATGATTTTCGTAATTCTGAGAAGGTAGACTTATTTAAATTATTCAAAAATGATATTTTTGAATATATAAATATGCCACAAACTAATAAAAATGTTGGTGTGGAATGGCAAAGGCTCTCAAGTGGCATTGAAGAGAAGATAACTAAGAATAATCCTATTTATATTAGCTTTCAAAGTGATTTAGCTGATTTTAATACTTTTCTTGAAGAATATATATTAAAAATTATAAATAACGCAAATAAGGTCTTAAAAGAGGATTTTAAAGAGCTTGTAGAGCTTGAAATATTAGGTTTTGAAAAAGCTGCTTATGATAAAAAAGAGGCAAATAAGCCAAAAAAAAGAGATGGAAAAACTCATGATCCTAAAATAACTTTGGGTGTGAAATTAATTGATTCTGACTTGGTAGGTGAAAGCACAATAAATAAACCACATACACATTTGAATGAAGCAAAACTAACAGCTATTGCATTATCAATTAGATTGGCGGTATTAAAAGAAAAATTATCAGATTCAAAATTAAAAGTTATTATACTTGATGATTTATTAATAAGCCTTGATATGTCGCACCGACTATCTGTAATAGATATTGTTTTAAAATTTATGAAAGATACGCAGCTCATAGTAATGACTCATGATAAAGCATTTTATGAGACTATGAATAGATACATAGAAAATAAAGGAATTAGTGATAAATGGCTTCAGTATGAATTTAAAATCGGAAATAACTCTCCAATAATGCAGCAAAATAAGAATAATATTGACTTAGCAAAGGATTATTATGAAAATTATGACTATGAGGCGTGTTCAAATTATTTACGCAAAGAAATAGAATCTATTTTAAAAAGGTATCTTGATCCTAATTTAGTTGATCAAGATTACAAAAGCTTGACTGATTTATTAAAAACAACCCAAAATCAAATTTTCAATAATTATATTGCTAAAAATAAAAATACTCTTTGTAAATTAATTTCTGAGACTAATTTATCAGCTGAAAAACTATCATATTTAAAAAAAGATTTTAATGGATTAGAAGAGGTCTCTCAAGATGACAAGGAGTTACTGAATCAATTGAGGACTGAATTGTATAAATTTGCTAAAACTAGCTTTAGTACTGATATTTTAGAAGATGACTCAGAAGATGAGAAGTTATTTAAAGAAGTTAAATTAATGATTGATAGAGTTCTTAATCCAGCTTCGCATAGTTCAACGGCTCCGTTATTTAAAATGGAAGTAGAAGAGGCAATTAGGTTAGTCGAGAGATTAAAATCTTTTTTAAAAGATAGAGTGTCTCCTAATGCTAATAGAAATAAAGTTAAAAAAAGTGTAGTATCTTCGGTAGAGCATAATATCTCCATTGAGGATTTTGTATTAGATGTAGATAACGAAATTATTGCTCCGATAAGAAGGTCAACAAATACTGCTGAATTGATTGATATTTTTGAGAATAAGATTTCAAAAAATATTAGTTTAATAAAAATAAATGAATTAAAAAACATTTTCCAAGAAATATTGTTCAGACGAACAATTAAAACCGGTGAAATTGATCAATGGTTAATGAGGTGCTACAGTGCTAGAGACAATTGGAGTAAAGAAGAAAAAATTATTTGGGGTGAACTTATAATTGCATTATATGATAATAATGCGATACATGATTTCATTATCCTTTCAATATTTCAAAACGCAAAATGTATTAGTGTAGTTGAGGAGTATGATAATTATGGTCATTTTGAACATCAAAAAGTGCAGTTAGATAAAAGTTTATTACCAGAATTGATCCCAGATCTTATAGAGGATGGTCTACTCACTTCTCAAAGTAGTAATATACCATTTTAAAATTTAGGATAAAAGCTACATGAAATGTTTAAGAGAGATAAAGAATGTGATTAGTGCTTGGCTAAAACTTAAATATACTAATATAAGTACGTCTGCTTTTATTTTATTTGTTCATAATGTTATTGGTATTGTATTAGTTGTAGATTTGCTTTGGATTTTTTGTTTTCACACTCACAAAAATATAATTATTGACAACAATAAATTGTATTGGGATAATATTGCAATCATTTGGGGTGTGGTTGCAATGTTAATTACTGCATTAACATTTGTCCTATCAATTTACTTGCCGCCAGTTATTAAGGAAGTAAAAGATTTATCTGCTGGAATTAAACCAAGCTGTAGAAATAGAATAATTCATAATAATAAATTATCTGTTAATATATTTCAAATGATTGTTTCTATTGTTATAATTATTTTTTTACTAATTGTGATTCTTAAGTTTTGTGGTATCGCAGGAACAGATTTATCTTTAGCAATTACGCGTGTTATAAGATATTCAATTATAGCTATATTATTATGGGTGGTTTCAATTTGGGCGTTAACTTGTATTGATAATGATAATTATACCAGTGATTGCCTATTATTACTACCTATAGATAAAAAAAATCAGACCGCTTATTTCACTCTAATTAAGCGTCAATTAGATAAGCATTTATCAAAAAAAGAGTACTATAGATTGAACGATGATTTGATTCAAGTGGTTAGATTTATTACTAAAAATATTAGGAATGATTTTTATTCTTTGAAAGATTATAGCATTAAATATTTTTTTAATTCCAAATTTAACCAAAGGCAGTATATAAATTGTATTCTCAATACATACGATAACCCAGTACGTTTTTATTATTTTTCAAGAGATGCAATTACTAGAAATGATTTTTCCTATGCTCCAAATGATAATATCACGAGATTTCAAAATTATATGTTTTCAGTCAAATATAGAGGTATTCAAGAGTTTTATACCAAGATAGTTCAACGACATGTTGAGCTTACTGCTGACAACCAAGATAGATTGATTGATTACTATTAACGAAATGGAAAAAAGGTTAACAAATAGAGTAAATGAGCATAAGAATTTGAATGCATGAAATATTAATACGCTAGAAGATATTGGAATTAAAAATTATGAATCTTAATAGAATAAAAAAATTACCTGCACACCTTGTTAATCGTATTGCGGCTGGAGAAGTTGTTGAGAGACCGGCTTCAGCTCTTAAAGAAATTATGGAAAACAGTGTTGATGCTGGTTCTGATAAAATTATTGTAGAACTTATCCAAGGTGGTGTGAAACAAATAAAAATTACCGATAATGGTAGTGGGATTCATCAAGATGATATTCCTCTTACTATAGAGCAACATGCAACAAGTAAGATTACTGATGAGGATGATTTATACAATATTAAAACCCTAGGCTTTAGAGGTGAAGGTTTAGCATCAATTGCAGCTGTGTCTAATTTTATTTTGGCAAGTAAAATTGATGGTAACTCACATGGATATGCTATTAGTAGCAATTTTGGGGTAATTAATCAAGTCAACCCAAAAGCTATTAATAATGGTACGGTGGTTGAAGTGGGGGATTTGTATCATAATATCCCAGCACGTAAAAAATTTATGAAATCAGAAACTACTGAATATGCTCATTGTAAGGGTGTGTTTGAACGTATCGCATTATCTTATCCTGAAATTAGCTTTGAATTAACTAATAATGGTAAGAGTATCTATAAACTAAATAAACAGACTTTGCTTGAAAGAATTGCTAGTTTATTTGGAGATGATTATAACCATCATTATTTTCAGATTTTGGAATGTGGGAATTATAATCTATCTGGTTACGTTTACCATCCTAGTTACCTTAGTGGCAATAAAACTATCCAGTATTTTTATGTAAATGGGCGCTATGTGCGCGATAAAGTAGTGCAAAATGCTATAAAGCAAGGTTTTAGTGGGGTTTTACATCATGAACATCAGCCACAATATGTATTATTTTTGGAAGTTAATCCTATAGATGTCGATGTTAATGTGCACCCAACTAAAAGTGAAGTAAGGTTTAAAGAGAGTGGCTCGGTTCATGGGTTTATAAGCAGTTCAATTAAAAAAGCTTTAGGAGCTGATATTCATCGAGCTAATGTGGAACAAGCTATACCAGGATCTCAAACTAATGAAGTACCGAGTAGTGTGCAGAATAGCCATTCTCCAAAATCATTTGGTAGTGATAATGGGTTTAAAAATAATGATTGGAAGCACGATGATAGTCGTGCAATACGCGAATGGTTGCCACCACGTGGGGAATTAAGATCATCAGTAAGTGATACTAAATTTGCCGAGCCTAGATCAGAGGTAAGAGGAGCTTCAAGAGCAGAGCTTGGTCTTAGAGTGGAATTATTTCATGAACCAGAAAGCCAAAATACTACTACTCCAATGCTTGGTTTTGCAATTGCGCAGCTTCATGGGGTTTATATATTATCCCAAACTACTGATGGCTTGATAGTTGTTGATATGCATGCTGCACATGAGCGAATCTTGCTTGAAAAATTAAAGACTCAATTAAGTATAAATCAATTAAGCTCACAAAATTTATTAATGCCAGTATCGGTGAAGCTTGATGAAATACTATTTGATACAGTAATTGAACATAAAGATACTCTTTTAAAACTTGGGTTTACGATTAGATATGAAACACATACTAATGAAATACATATTGAGTCAGTACCAATGCTTTTTAATGCTTCAAATATAGAGCAGATGGTTAAAGACGTTATAACAGAATTAAACAAATACGGCAATAGCAATGTTCTAGCTGAACATCAGGAAGAAATTTTATCAACTATGGCGTGTCACACAGCCGTTCGTGCTAATCATCAACTAAATATTCCAGAAATGAATGCTATGTTACGGGATATGGAGCAGACCGAGCGCTCAAACTATTGTAACCATGGGCGTCCTACTTGGTTTAAACTAAGCATGAATGAACTAGATGGTATGTTCATGCGCGGCCAGTAGTTTTGTATGATTAATTTGTATAGTTGAGGTTTGAGCAGTCTACATTAGCTATAAATTTTTGAATAACTATTTTTAAAGCCCTATAAAATATGTTAACATAACGTTCTATAAAAATTTATCTTTAAAGAATAATTATGCAACAAACAATGAATAAACCGGAATTAAGTTTTATTATTAAAGATTTAGGCTCGATAGGTGATGCTACTCTTAAATTAAATGATCTAACTGCCATTATTGGACCAAACTCATCCTCTAAAACTTACTTAACTTATATAATATATGGATTTATTAAGTATCTGAATAATGTTAATCTTATCCCTTCTTCACTTAAGTCAAGTAAATTAAACGTAATACATGATGATTTAGTAAGTCAGCTGAAAAATGGATTAACATTTTCAATTGATATGACAATATTTGATGCGAACTTATTAGTTATTATTAATGAAATTGCAGCAAATTATGTAAAAACTGAAGCGGCAAAAAATTTAAGGCTAGATTTATCTTCAAGTTTTGATTTAAGCATTGACATCAAAAATATTATAAAAGCAACTGATATTCCATTATCATTAGACTCAGGGCTAATGTTTTTAAAGAAAGAGGCGGGGATGTCAGCCGTAAATGGTTTAATTAATTTATCTATTTTAGATAAATCTTTATTATCTTCCCATAATCCTAATGAGATTGCTGAGAATCTTCTCCCAATTTTTAGTATATTAATAATTAGACAAATTATATCAAGTTTGTTAAAAGAGCTTTTCCCAAATGTATTTATAATAACCTCAGAAAGAACAGGAATAGCAGTTTTTATAGACCAATTGAGATCGTTAGTGAAAGAAAGAGATGATTTATCAGAAAATGATAAAATAAAAGAAGTTGATGTAAGTGCAGCACGTTCTAAAATAACTTATCAACAAGCAGTATTGAATAATATAGCTGAAATAAATTCAATAAATTCTCAATTGGAAAAAAGTTTTCTTAGTGAAGGAGATAAACATAATAATTTATCTAATTTTATAGAAAGAAATATTAATGATGGTAGTTACGACATTGCTAATAGTAATAATATTTCCTTTAAAATGAAAAATGATTTATCTATTAATTTAAATGCAAGCTCTTCAAGTGTGAAATCTTTATTTCTCATTGATACCTATATTAAATACCTTGCAAGACAAAATGATTTATTAATTATTGATGAACCAGAGCTTAATTTGCACCCTTCAAATCAACGTAAAATTGCGAGGTTGATCGCAATGCTTGTTAATTCAGGGGTTAAGGTGCTATTTACTACTCATAGTGATTATTTAATGAATGAAATAAATAATCTAATAATGCTAAATGATATAACTGACAATGAGCGCTCTTCAATTTTAAAAGACTATCAGATTGATGCAGATGCTACTATTAGTCTCGATAAAGTATCAGTATATTATATACATAAAGATGAATTCGGTAATAATGTATTAGATACTTGTCCTATTAAAAATGGAATTTATGAATATCAAGCATTTGATGATGAAATTATTAAGCTCAGTAATTTATCAGAAAAATTACGTGAGCTCTTGTAATGAAAGGTTTTTTAGATAAATTTTTAATACCATTAGAGAATAATTGTTTTAAATTAAATGAAGTTAGCCCAAATAAAAAAACTGAAAGTATTACATTTAGAATACCAAAAGGATATGATAGTGATCAAGTTTTTGCTTTAAATTTAGATATATTAAAGCTTGCAATGTTTGAAAGTTTTGGAAGTGATAAACATAAGTTTATTAATTTTCGTTCAGCAGATTTTGCAGTTGTCAATATTTTGGATGATAGCGTAGAATTATTTTTGTTAGAGCTAGGTTCGCATAAATGTAGTGAGCTAAGGGATAAATTTAATGCATCAATTAGATTATGTATGTATATAGTTTCATTATATTTACAAAAACAAGATAAATGGGGCTTTTCATATAAGTATGTATTTCTTCATTATGAAACTCCAACCGCTATAAAAAAGAAGATGATTAGTGGGCAGTTATATCAAAGTGATACTCAATTAAATTATTGGATATCAAAAACAAATTTTATTACAATTGAAGATGCAATTAGTAAATTAGTAGAATTTAATTGTGATAATTCAGATCTATTTAGTAAAGTATTTCGATAAACTAGAGGCTTAAGATACCATTTATTTTCATTTTTGCCAAAAATATGAAAATTTAATAAATAATTTGTGGAAAATTATTATAAACAGAAAAACTTTACTAATAAATAAATTTTTGAATAGAAACACTTATGCGAAAAAAGCTAATTATTGTTATTGCTCTCATGGGGTTACTCCATCTATACATTCTATATCAACTATTAAATCAATTTAATCCAATAATATACGTAGTTGGTGCTTTATTAGCTGTTTTTTCATGGATAATTATTCCATTAGGATTATCCGCTAGGTTTTTGATAAAAAAGTCATGGTTGGCAGATGCGGTTACGTGGGTTGGAATGCTAGATATGGGATTATTTTCATCGCTACTGATTTTGACTTTTATCCGCCAAATAATTATTTTTATGTATAATTTTTTTAATCCAATAACTACAGATATATCCCAAATTTCAGCACTTATCGTTTTAGCTTTAGCATTTATAGTAACTATCATTGGGTTTAGAAATGCTCGAGGACTTCCTAAGGTGCAAGAGGTATTAATACCGATAACTAATCTTCCGAGTGGTTTAGATGGTTTTACTATAGCCCAAATTAGTGATATTCATGTTGGACCGACTATAAAATACAAATATCTGAAATCAATAGTTGATGTCGTTAATACATTGAGTCCTGATATGGTTGCAATAACTGGAGATTTGGTTGATGGTAGTGTTACTAATTTATCAAAACATACAGTTGCTTTAACTAATCTAAAATCAAAACATGGTAGCTTTTTTGTATTAGGTAATCATGAGTTCTATTCTGGTGCAAATGAATGGATAACTGAAATACAAAGTTTAGGTATTGAGGTGCTTCTTAATCAACACAAAGTTATTATTCATAATGGAGCTAACTTGGTAATTGCAGGGATAACTGATTATAGCGGCGAACATTTTGGGCTTGAGCACACAAGTGATGCAGAAAAAGCTATAATTGGTGCACCTCTTGATGTTATTAAGGTATTGTTAGCTCATCAACCTAGATCAGCAATTTTAGCCACCAAACATGGGTATAGTTTACAATTATCAGGGCATACACATGGTGGGCAATTTTGGCCATGGAATTTATTTGTACGTTTCCAGCAGCCATTTACTAGTGGGCTACATAAGTTAGAAGACATGTGGGTTTATATCAACAGGGGTACAGGCTACTGGGGGCCGCCAAAACGTTTTGGCGTTGCCTCAGAGATTACTTTAATAAAATTATTTAGATCCTGATTTTCTTTTGAATTTTTGGATAAGTCCTTTAAAACTAGCTTCATCTACTAAATCAAATATTACTGGGATTACTACTAGGCTTAATAGAGTTGATGTCATTAAACCCGTTATTACGGTTAATGCCATTGGAGCTCTGAAGCTAGGGTCACCTTCAAGTCCAAAAGCAATTGGTAGCATACCTGCAACCATAGCAATAGATGTCATCACGATTGGGCGGGAGCGTTTATTACATGCATCCATAATAGCTTTTGTTCTGGTGTTTCCTTGACGAAGTGATAAAAAGATATAATCCACTAAAAGAATGGAATTTTTGGTAACAATACCCATTAACATTAGTAGTCCAATTAGAGATGATAATGAAAAACTAAATCCAAATAAAACTAATCCAGCTAACGCTCCTGACATTGCAAGTGGTAGTGCAGCTAAAACCGTTATCGGTTGTTTGAAATCATTAAATAATAAAACTAGTACACAATATACGCAGATTATGCCTGTAATCATTGCTAGTAGAAAACTACCAAATAATTCTTGTTGCTGCTCAATATCACCAGATAATATCTGGGTAACCCCAACTGGTAGATGCTTCATTGTTGGTAGGTTTTTAATTGCTTGATCTACTTCGCTAATATTTCGTCCGTGTAGATCAATACTAAAAGTAATACTTCGCTGTCTATCATAGCGCCTTACGTTAACTGGTCCATTGCCAAGGCTAATGTTAGCTACGTTTGATAATGGAACTGTGCTATTATATCCGCTAATCCTCAAGCTTGATAGGCTATCTAATGAATGCGTAGCATCTTTTTGAAGCTCTACTCGAACTGGTATTTGCCGATCTGGTAAATCTACTTTGGCAAGGTTGGAGCTATAGTCACCTGAAGTTGCAATACGAATTACTTGCCCCATATTAGATGGTGTAACGCCAAGCTCAGCTGCACGATTAAAGTCGGGTTTGATATAAACTTCAGGACGACTTAGGTTATAATCAGAATTGATATTTCCTATGGTTTTTAATTCTCGCATCTCTTTTTCAATTTGCTTGGCTGTTGCTTGTAATAAGTCATCATCATTACTTGCAAGGACTAAAGAGTAAACCTCTCCATTACCGGCTTCTGCCGAGAATTTTGCTCCTGGAATATCACTAAGTTTATCTTGGATAATATTCTCTAGTTGTGCTTGTGATTGTTTACGCTTATGGCTATCTATAAGGTTAAATGTTAATCTGCCATCAGTAACAGAGCCATCAGTTGAAATATCTTGTCCACTTTGTACCCCATCTCCAATATTAGCATCGACACTTAATATTTCTTTCATAGGCCGAGTAATAGTATATGCTTGATTCATAACATCGATTATTTGATTAATTTCACTACCAGGCGGTACTTGAACTTTAACCACAATTTGATTATTATCAGAAGCGGGAATAAATGTTGACGGAATAAAGAGTAGTAATGTTATTGAAGCTATAAAAAATATACCAACCATTGCCATGGTTTTTAAACGATGTGCCAAAGCCCAAGCCACTATTTTTAAATACCACGCCATAATTTTACCATCTTTATGAGTGGGGAGGCTTTTCATGAAATATGCCGCCATCATTGGAGTTAATAGTCGTGCAACCAATAATGAGAATAATATTGCAATTGCAGCTGTCCAACCAAATTGTTTAAAGATTCGCCCTGGAATTCCTGCCATAAACGCGGTTGGTAGAAAAACTGCAACAAGTGTTAATGAAGTTGCAATTACGGCTACTCCTATTTCTTGTGCGGCATTAATTGCCGACTCTATTGGTGAGAGTTTATACTCCTTTAGATGTCTAGAAATATTTTCAACTTCAACAATAGCATCATCAACCAGAACCCCAATTACTAAGGTTATAGCTAATAATGATACAGCATTTAAGCTAAATCCAAACCAGTAAATAACTACAAATGTTGGAATTATTGATAATGGCAAGGCTGTTGCTGAAATAATAGTTGCTCTAAAGTCACGTAAGAAAATAAATACTACCAAAATCGCAAGTATTGCACCTTCGTATAAAGATTGCATAGAACCTTTATAATTTTCACTAATTCGCTCAACAGTATTACTTATTTCTTTAATACGGATTGTTGGGTGTAGTTTGGATAACTCATTAATCTTGGAGCGAACCTTATTGGCAACTGCTACCTCACTTACTCCTTTGGCCGGGTAAACAGAGAAGCTAGTGATACTCTCACCATTTCTAAAGGTCATTTGCCGTACTTCAGCTGCAGTGTCGCTAACGCTAGCTACATTACCCAAGCGAACATAAAAACCATTAGGTAATGGTATATTGAGATTGGCAATATCAATAGCGCTATTTATAGTTTGTTTTTCTTGGATGGTTTCTTCAGAGTGTCCAATATTGGCACGTCCACCTGAGAAATCTTGACGCACAGTAAATAATTGACTTGAAATATTATTAATTGTAGTATCTAGTGCAATTAATTTGGTTGGGTCAAGTAAAACCTGAATTTCACGATCTACTCCACCAAGGCGTAAAACTTTATTTACCCCTGGAACTGATAGAATTTGTTTGTTAATATCATTATCAATAAACCACGATAAATCAAACTGATCCATTTTGGCATCAATTTGATAAGTTAGAATTGGTAGCTCAGCTGCATCAACACGGCTTATAACAGGAGCGTTAGTACCTGGTGGAAACTGGCTTTGGATTTTGGTGACAGCGTCTTTTACATCATCTGTTGCTTCTTGGAGGTTTTTTTCTAAATTAAACTCAACGAAAGTTTCTGAGCTACCGTCTCTTATAGTTGAACTTATATGTTTAATCAAACTAACATTTGCAATACTATCTTCTACTTTGCGAGTTACTTGGGTTTCAAGTTGAGCAGGTGTTGCACCAGGAAGAGTCACAGTTATTGTAACTGCAGGAAAATCTAGATCAGGAAAGTTTTTGATACTGATTTTATTAAAGCCAATTATTCCGGCAAATGTCAATAAACCAAATAATATAATAATCGGAATGGGCTTTTTAATTGCCCATGCAGAGAAATTCATTATTGTCTGCCTCCAGGTACTACTTTTACTAAATCACCATCACTTAGAAACCCTGAACCAGTAGATACAATTTTATCGTCTGGTTTTACTCCTAATTCTATAGGAACATAACTTTCGCTATATATATGATAATCTAATAAATCTACTTTAGTTTGTATAATTCGGTTATCTTTACCTACTTTCATAACGTAGTTAAAACCATCACGGTTTACTAATGCTGATGATGGGATAGTCTGAGACTTTATTTCACCAAGATTAATAGTTCCAGATAGATACTCACCTTGTTTGAGTTTTGTATTAATGGGTATATCAACGTATACCACACCATTTCTTGTGTTTTGGTTTAGAATAGGAGATACTTGACGCACCTTAGCTTTAATTATACTTCCATCATCACTAATAATATCTGCGATTTGTCCAGGTTTTATTTTTAAAATATTTTCAGGGCTAGTTTGTGCTTGCCATTCAAGACGATTTGAACGAATTAATCTAAATAATTCACTGCCATTTTGTACAATGCTACCAACTGTTGCTGTTCTTGATGAGATTACGCCGTTATCAGGTGCAATAATTGCAGTGTAGTTAAGTCTTAGTTTTTGTAGTTTCAGTGTTGCCTCAGCTGCTTCAAGTTTTGCTTTATTGGTCTTTTGTTTGGTATCATATTGTAATAAATCTTGAGCACTAATCGCTCCAGCTTTCTCTAAGAAAGCTGCTTGACGAGCTTCAGTAGTTGATTGTTCTAGATTGGCTTTTGCTTCAGCGACATTTGCTACTTGTGCCATCAAATCACTTTTAACTTGATCGGGGTTTAAAAGAGCTAATTTATCGCCCTTATGTACAGTATCACCTACGTTTACATAAATTTTACTGATATCAAGCCCGCTTACTTGAGAGCTAATGATAGTTTCTTGCCAGGCATTTATGGTACCATTTGCACTGATTAGATTAGAGATGTTTCTTGTCTCAGGAGTTGCAACTGTAACACTTATTACAGGAATATCTACAACTTTAGTATTATTTTTTTTGCAGCCATATAAAACTACGACTATTGGTATGAGTTTTAGGTATTTCATTTTATGTCCGTTCTAGAGTTTAATATTGACTGTGGAGATGCCCAGTCACCGCCTACAGCTTTATAAAGAGCAATCCATGCTTCCACTTCTTCTAATTTTGCATTGGTTAGATTTTGTTGATAACTTACAAGGTTTATTCTAACTGTTTCTAGATCAAGTAAATTACTCCAGCCAATATCGTATTTTTTGTTCATAGCATCAAAATATTCTTGGTAGTTTTTAACCGCATTATTAGCTGCTACTTCACTTTTATGAGCTTGATCTATTCTAACTAATGCATTTTCAACATCTTTAACTGCATTGACCACTTTACTCTTATAAACAGCTACAGCTTCATCATATTGTGCATAGGCTAAAGACTCTTGGGCTCTTAAATATCCACCGTCAGTTATTGGTAGACTAAGTGATGGCCCAAATGACCATGAGTTTGGTGCTCCTGCGTATAATGTCCCAGCATTTGCACTAATTGAGCCCTTTAAAGTTAGCTGTGGGTAGCGATTTGCAATTGATACATCAACATTAGCTAGAGCTGCTGCAACAGATCTTTCGGCTGAAGAAACATCAGGACGCTTTGATATAGATTGTGCTGGTACGCTTTCAATGGCGGTATCTATTGGTAGTGGGACAACTGCGTATGTTAATTTCATACGGCTTTCAACTTCTTGGTGGCTTTGACCAGTAAGGGCGACTAGAGTATTATAATATTGTTCGCAACTGCTTTTTTGGTTTTCTACACTACTTAGAGATTGGGATGCCAAACCAGCGCCTTGCTTACCATCTGATATTGGTGAAAATCCAGTTTTTACTTTTAATTCAGTTAGTCTTTGGGTTGATAGTCTTGAATGATATTGACTTTCATAGATATTTAGCATTGATTGACAAGCTCTAGCACTTACATAAGCATCAGCTACTTGCGATGCTAGAGAAATTCTTGCATCATTCCAGTTGGCAATGCTAGCTTCAAGTCTTCTTTGGTAGGCACGATTATTACTTGCTATAGCTCCAAATAAATCAATCTCCCAGCTAGCATTAGCTCCGGCTGTGTAGGCTGTGTTTCCGCCTGTAGCAGTACTAAAGAAGTCTTCTGTAGTGCCAGTTCCAAAACTAGGGAATCCACCAATTGAATTGCCACCAGTGCTGATTCCGCCAAAAGCATTATTTTGGACACTGCCATTTGCAGTTCCTGTAATACTTGGGAAGAAAGATGCTCTTGTTGCTCTCAAATTTGCTTGGGCTTGTTTTATCTTGGCAATTGATTGATCTAAATCAGGGTAGGTATTAATTGCTGACTTAATAAAAGATACTAGTGTAGGATCATTAAACTGTCCCCACCAATTAATCATTTGGAGGTTGTTCCCATTATGTGGCAACGTTGCATGCCAAGTATTTGGCATTTTTAGCTCTTCATTAGTTTGTGGCTTATAATCTGGCCCAACAGCACATGAGCTTATAAATACAATAGATGTACAGGTATAAATAAGAGGTGATAATTTTATGTTCATATTTTTTATTAAATAGAGTTATTATTACGAATAGACATATATTATAACATATCTATCAGCTATTAAGTGATAAAATGATTACTTATTTTATCATCTAAACTTTACGATAAAGGATTTTTAATGTTCAAAAAATTATTTTTGCTATTATTATTAGTTTCTAATGTTTTTGCTGATAATATAAATGTTGCGTTTAGCCCAGGTGGTAACGGTCTAGAATTGGTTTTGAAGGCTATTAATTCATCAACTTCCAGTATTTGTATGGCAACTTATAGCTTCACTTCAAAGCCAGTTGCACAAGCGCTGTTAAATGCTAAAAAACGTGGGGTGGATGTACAAATTGTCTCTGATAAAAAATCCAATGGTAGCAAATATACCGCAACGAAATTCTTAGGTAACCAAGGAATGGATGTAAGACTTAATGGAAAATATCCGATAATGCATAATAAATTTATTGTTGTTGATAATAAGACTGTTGAAACTGGCTCGTTTAATTATACAAAAGCTGCAGCAAATAAAAATGCTGAAAATGTAATTGTTATTTGGAATAATCCTGTAGTAGCTAGTAAATATGGAGCAGAATGTAAGCGCTTATTTAACGAAGCAACCCCATACTAAGGTGAGATGGTGGAGAGTCTGCACTCTTCTCGTCATTCCAAACAAAAACAAGATGCGGCTTCAAAGAGAGTTTGGAATCCATGCCATTATCCGTCATACCAGCGTAGGCTGGTATCCATGCTCTTGCCCTAAATTTATCGCACTTTATTATTTGTGCGGTGTGGCCGCACACCCCACATACTTTCTTACTTGAACAAGAAAGTATGCAAAGAATTCAAGCCCAGACAAGATTTTTAACGAATTTTATTTATTAATTTAGCTAAAATCCTTGAAACTCGCTACGCTCAAACAGCAAGGATTCTTTAACGCTAAATTAATAAATAAAATCCTAAATCTTTAATGGGCGATATTGAGGCTGCAGTTTGTCGCTGATACATACTCGTGGCGGTCATCCCAGGGCCTTTTTTCGTCATACCAGCGCATGCTGGGATCCATACTCCGTGTTGCTACATTTAAAGAATTATACAAAAAATATATTTGACACTACATTTCGCCTAAGTGTATAATCTCGATAGTCGTACATATTTTAGGGAATTAATTAATGCCGCTTAAACAATTAGTCGAAATACGAACAGGATTATCCCTCGAGCGTAAGCGTGGGGCAACCTATGACGATTTCTACAAAAAATATCAGGCAATAACTCTAAAGTCGTTTGGTGATGATATTTATCTAACGTCAGACTATCTTGATGAGTTTATTGCAACAGAAGAATTAAATCCACAATATTTAACTTCTGTTGGAGATATTATAGTTCGTCTAAGAAGTCCCAATAAAGCAGTTTTTATCACTGATGGGTATCAAGATTTAATATTTCCAGCATTTATGTCAATTCTCCGTATATTAGATATTTCCAAAGTTGATGGGGAGTTTTTGGCATATTATCTAAACTCTAACGTAGCTCATTCTAAATTAGCAAATAAAGCCAATGGAACTGCTATTCCCATGATTAAAAATAGCGATTTGGCAGATCTCGAAATTGAGTTACCATCAATTGACCGTCAGAAAAATATCGTTCGATATATGAAATTAGCTAATCAAGAAATAAATATTCTAAATGAACTTATCTCAGAAAAAACGCAACTAAAAAATAAAATATTTGAAACCGCAATTACTAAAGCAAAGGGGCTTAAATAATGATTGAACAAAATAATATGACTAAAACCACACAAGAAGTTATTAATCACGTTGTCTGGAAGGCATGTGATACCTTTAGAGGTACTATGGATAGTTCGCAGTATAAAGACTATATCTTAAGTATGCTATTTGTAAAACATTTATCTGATTTTTATAAAGAAAAATACGAAGAAATTAGTTTACGCTATGAGGGTGACAAAGATAGGATTATAAGAGCTTTAGCCCGTGAGAAGTTTATTCTTGATGAAACTTGTACTTTTGAGTATTTACTAAAAAATAAAGAAGCGGATAATCTAGGTGAGATTATTAATAAAGCTCTAGCCAGAATAGAAGAAGATAACCTTGAAAAGCTCGAGGGGATTTTTAGAAATGTGGATTTTAATAATCGTCAAGTGCTTGGGGATACCAAAGAGCGTAATTCAATCCTTAGAAATTTATTGGAAGATTTTAGTGATACAAGACTTGATCTAAGGCCTTCAAATTTAATTGGTAACGATATTATAGGTGATAGCTATGAATATCTGATTTCTCATTTTGCAAGTGATGCTGGTAAAAAGGGTGGTGAATTCTTCACTCCAAGTGAAGTATCTACTATCTTAGCTAAATTAGTAGCGGCAAAAGAGGGTGAGAGAATTTATGATCCAACATGTGGTTCAGGATCATTACTAATTAAAGCGTCCAAAGAGGTTGGTAATCATAATTTTGCAATATATGGACAAGAAAAGAACGGTCAAACTCAAGCATTGTGCCGGATGAATATGTATTTGCATGAAATTAATGATGCCAAAATTACATGGGGTGATACTATCAGAAACCCATTACATATTGAGAATGATCATTTAATGAAATTTGATGTAATAGTTGCTAATCCTCCGTTTAGTCTTGACAAATGGGGCGCTGATGAAGCTGAAAATGATACATTTAAGCGTTTTAGAAACTATGCAATACCTCCAAAGAGTAAGGGCGATTATGCTTTTGTTATTCATATGATACAAAGTCTAAATGAAAATGGGCGTATGGCAGTAGTTCTACCGCATGGGGTTTTATTTAGAGGATCTAGTGAAGGTAAGATTAGGCAAGCATTAATTGATGAGAATCTATTGGATGCGGTAATTGGCTTACCTGCGAATTTATTTTTTGGAACAGGTATTCCGGCTTGTATTTTGGTATTCAAGAAAAATCGTCAGAACAAGGATATTTTGTTTATTGATGCGAGTAACGAATGTCAAAAAGGTAAGAATCAAAATAACCTCAATGATAAGCAGATTTCTACGATTATATCTACTTATAATAATCGCCAAGAGGTTGAAAAGTACGCACATCTAGCTAGTATTGAAGAAGTTAAGACTAATGAATATAATCTAAATATCCCACGTTATGTAGATACCTTCGAAGAAGAAGAGCAAATTGATTTGGAGTCTACAAAGACCAATATAGCAACATTAGAGCTTGAACTATCAGAAATTAAAACCAAGATGAATAAGTTTTTATCTGAGCTTGGGTTGTAGTAAGTTTGAATGTATATCATTTATAAAAGGGTAAAGTATGGCAAACAATATAGAAAAACTAGCACATGATACGTTTGAGAGTATCAAACAAATTGATAACGATGGTAATGAATTTTGGTATGCTAGGGCATTAGCAAAGATTCTTGATTATGCTGAATATAGAAATTTCTTGCCAGTAATTCAAAAAGCAAAAATAGCTTGCGAGAAGAGTGATAATATAGTTGTAGACCATTTCGTGGATATGCACGAGATGGTGCAAATTGGTTCTGGGGCAGTAAGAGAAATGGAATCTTATGCATTGTCTAGATACGCTTGTTACCTGATTGTTCAAAATGGTGACTCGTCAAAACCAATAATTGCCAATGGTCAAACATATTTTGCAATTCAAACAAGACGACAAGAGTTATTGAATGATGAAAAATTTAATCAGCTCAAAGAAGACGAGCAAAGATTATTTTTACGCAATGAATTAAAAGAGCATAATAAACAATTAGTTGAGACTGCATACAGTGCAGGTGTTGAAACTACCCTTGACTTTGCAATATTTCAAAATCATGGTTATAAAGGTTTGTATGGTGGTTTAGATGCTAAAGGAATACATGCACGTAAAGGTCTACAGAGGTCTCAAAAAATCCTAGATCATATGGGGACTACTGAGTTAGCCGCAAACTTATTCCGTGCTACTCAAGCAGAAGAGAAGTTAAGACGTGATGGTATTAAAGATAAATATCATGCAAACAAAACGCACTATGCTGTTGGGGAAAAGGTGCGCGAGACTATAAAAGAGTTAGGTGGAACAATGCCAGAGAATTTACCTAAGCCAGATAAAAGTATTGCTAATATTGAAGTTGAACAACGTAAATTGGTTAATAAGAAAAAATAGCACATAGTTTAAATTCCAGATAATAAATGGAGTGATTATACGAAGGTAAAATATGGAAAATAATATACAGAAAATATCTAAATTTGGATTAGATGAAGTGAAACTATCAGAAAATATATATCAGCGTGGAGTTGATGATAAAGGGTTTGGTAGAATTAGATCCAAAGGGGATGGTGCATTGTTTGGTGGATTTAATACAGCTAATATGAAATCCAAGCTTAATGTACCTAAAAATAGAGCATTGGCGGATTTTCTACCAACAGTTACAATCACAGCTAAAAACCTAGCAACTGAAATAACCAATCATAATGTCAAACAAAAAAATCTTCAAGGTGAAACTAATATCACCCATGAGCATATTGAGAATAACTCAAGTGTTAGAGGACTTTTAGTTGAACGCGGCATAAAGCCAGAGAATCTACCAGCATCTGAAGATATAAAAAAGTTGGAACGTAAAACTAATAGATTACCCCAAGAAAATGAGCCACCAAAGTTGAAGGCTAAAAAGAATGACTAAGCAAGTACCAGAAGGGTATATTTCAGGCGAGATGATAAATAATGATTTTTCTTGGCATAAATTAGAATTAAATAATGTTTTAACTATTGTGTCTAGTAAATTTAATCCAAGTATCTCAGCTGAAAAATTAAAATGTATTGAATTAGAACATATTACACAAGAAACAGGTCGGCTTTTAGGATTTGTTAACTCAAGCGAACAATTGAGCATTAAAAATAGATTTAAAGCTGGGCAAGTTTTATTTGGAAAATTAAGACCATATCTAAAAAAATATTGGTTAGCTAATTTCGATGGGGTTTGTTCGACTGAAATATGGGTGCTATCTGGAAATGCTGTTATTAATCAATATTTATATTATCTAATTCAAACAAGTAAATTTAATCAAGCAGCTAATATATCAACTGGTTCTAAAATGCCACGATCAGATTGGCAATATATGTCAGAAGTACCATTCAGTATACCTATCAATAAGAAAGAACAAGAAAAAATTGTTGAAATATTATCTACTTGGGATGATGCTATTGCAAAACAAGAGGAATTAATTGAACAAAAACAACAATTTAAAAAAAGCATAATGCAACAAATATTCAGCCAAAAACTCCGCTTCAAAGATGATGATGGAAGTGAGTATCCAGCATGGGAAGAAAAGAAGTTGGGGGATGTATCAATAATAACAACAGGTAGTTCAAATAGAGAAGACTCTACCTTAGATAGTGGGAGATATACTTTTTTTGATAGGTCTCAAGATGTTAGAACTAGCGATATTTATTTATTTGATTGCGAAGCAATTATTGTGGCAGGAGAGGGGCAAGAGTTTATTCCTAAATATTATAGTGGTAAATTTGATTTGCATCAAAGAACATATGCTATTATGAGCTTTACTAATGTTTTAGGCAGGTTTCTTTATTATTTAATATATTTTTATAAATCATATTTTTTGTCTCAAGCAGTTGGTTCAACAGTAAAGTCTTTAAGGTTACCAATGTTTCAAAAAATGCAGATTAGAATCCCAAGTATAATAGAACAACAAAAAATCGCAGATTTTTTAACTGCAATTGATGATGAAATAACTAAACAAAATGAAGTATTAGCAGAACTAAAAACTCAAAAAAAATCACTAATGCAAAAACTATTAACAGGTGAAGTGAGGGTGAAAATATGATTAAGAGAAAATATATGCTTGATACCTGTGCTATAAATCACATTGTCGAAGATGAATCAAAGATAGATCTTGTTTTAAAACTAAATCTAGAATATTATGTTACATATATTCAAAAATATGAGCTTCATGCAATGAGAATAAAACATGCGGAGAAACATTCAAAAGCATTAGAATTTTTGAACAAAATTAAAACTTCTGAAGATTATGAAAAGCCGACTTCAGTAGCAGTGCTTGGGGTTTGGAGATTAGGTAAAAGTCTCTTGGAAGATGGTGACATATATAAAAAAGTTCTAGAGTATATGCGTAAAAAACAAAAAAAAGATCACGTAAAAGATGCAATTATTGCAGATTCAGCATATAGTTATGAGATGACATTAATAACTGATGATAAACTTTTATTTAAAGCATGCAGTGAATTTAAAATTGATGTTTTAACATTGGACGAATTAATTAAAAATTCAAAACCTAATAAAGAGAGTAATCTATGGATTTAATAATTAAAAAATTTGATGTTGGTATTTTAATAGCAGCAATTATTTTGATATTGGCTAAGGTATTTAATTTTATTGACTCAACCACTTTAGTTGGGTTACCAGCTATTATATTTGCATATTACACATATAAAATAAATAAGAGACAAGTAAATTATATTATTAGGCAACACTATGAAGAACATATGCGAGACTTTTTTGATTTATGGGCTAAATACAAAAATAGTTTTCCAGTTCCAAAAAATGCAGAATTATTTAAAATTTGTAACGATCAAATTGAAGATGAAAAATTTGAAATACTAAAAAATAGTCTACTTATACTTGATATTAGAGCACAGAAGTTTAAATCTAAAGAAATTTCAAAAGCAATGAAACATTATTGGGATAAGTTTCGTGAGTCTGAAGGGGCTATAATATATTATATTCATTCTAAAATAGAGCTAGACAACATTGATGAGAATTACCCTACAACTGAATCTAAACAAAAAAAAGAGGATAATATTATGAATAAAAACAAACAAAATCAGATTTTAGTTAAGAATACGAATTGTTTTCTTAATGATGGACTTATTGAAATGAATAATGCTTATAATGAAGCAATTCGCAAATTACAATAGTTATTATCATAGGTGTATTGAAAAGTTGTTAGGGCATGGATCCCAGACTCTTATTGAGGCAGCAAGTAGTTTATGTCTGGGATGACGGAGTAAAATTGAGGTAGTGACTATTTTATGCCTAGGATGACCGAAGTCTTGTCTTTGCATTTGATGATGTGAGAGAATTGCACTTGCTCGTCATACCAGCGCAGGCTGGTATCCATGCTCTTACTTTTTTGACTTATTGAAGTAGAATTGATATAGTGATTTATATGAGTATTAGGTTGATATATCGCCCATTAAAGATTTAGGATTTTAGTTATTAATTTAGCGTAAAAAAACCTTTATTGTTTGAGCGTTAGCGAGTTTTAAAGGTTTTAGCTAAATTAATAAATAAAGTCCGTTAAAAATCTTGTCTGGGCTTGAATTCTTTGCCGCCGACCTTGTTCAAGCAAGAAAGGGAGTGGGGTGTGCTGCCACACAGCACAAAGAATAAAGTATGATAAATTTAGGGCAAGAGCATGGATACCAGCCTACGCTGGTATGACGGATTATAATTAATGTAGTGCTGTGGTTAGAATTGTTTTATAAAAGTAGAAAGATTATGAAGTTACCAAATACTAATGAAGATATTATACAAAAAAATGTTATTAAGCTATTGATAGATATGGGATATATCTATGTTAGCCGCACTGATAATCTAGTCTTGCGCCGTGAGAAAACTAGTGAGGTAGTATTTAAAGATGTGCTATTAAACCAACTTCAAAAGCTTAATTCCTTTGACTATAAGGGTGTGGAGTATAAATTTTCTCCTAAGAGTATATCTAGGGCTGTTGATGAACTAGACCAGCCACTTAATGAGGGGGTTATGGTAGCTAATCAAAAAATTAGTGATAAATTAGTCTTAGGTACTAGCTATGAGGAAGAACTAAATGATGGTACTAAAAAAAGTTTCTCATTAAATTATATTGATTTTAGTAATCAAAAAAATGTCTTTCATTTTACAGAGGAGTTTACGGTAAGTCGGCAATATACACTAGAATCAGAAAAAACTCGTCGTCCAGATTTGGTGTTGTTTATCAATGGTATCCCATTTGCTGTGATTGAACTAAAAAAATCTAGTATAAATGCCGATGAGGGTATCTCGCAAATGATTAGAAATCAAGGTAATGATGAGATTCCTCAGTTATTTAAATATGTACAAATTACATTAGCTGCTAATAACCATACTCCAAAGTACGCAACTGCTAATACCCCAGCTAAATTCTATGCAGTATGGGAAGAAGAATATCAAGTAGAACAATTATCGAAGATGATAACTGGTAGAACGGTAAGTAATTTAGATAAAACTATTTTCGCGCTATTTAGTAAAGATAGGGTTTTGGATTTAGTGCATTCATTTATATTATTTGATAATAGAATTAAAAAAATAGCACGTTATCCACAGTTCTTCGCTATTCATGAAATTATGAACAAGATTAAGAGTTTTGATACTAGTGGTAGCCGTAATGGTGGTCTAATTTGGCATACACAGGGTAGTGGGAAATCACTTACCATGGCGATGCTAACAAGGCTTATAAAGCGAGATATTACTGGTTCCAAAATTATTGTAGTTACTGATAGAAAAGATTTGGATAAACAAATTCATGATACTTTTAAAAATAGCGAAATAAAAGCTGGACGGGCTACTAGCGGTCATGATTTAATAGAAAAACTACAATCAGGGATGAGTGTAATTACTACCTTGATTCATAAGTTTGCAACGGTAGAAAAAGAAAAAATTGTCTTTAAAGACTCAAATATTTTTGTACTGGTTGATGAGTCACATCGCACTCAGGGGGATGATTTACATAAAGCTATGAAAAAAGTATTTCCACTAGCTTGTTATCTTGGATTTACTGGAACACCGTTACTAAAACGCGAGAAAAGCTCTATCGCTAAATTTGGTGGATTAATTCATAAATACACTATTGACCAAGCTGTTAGAGATAAAGCTGTACTGCCTTTATTATATGAGGGTAGATTAGTAGAACAGTGGCTAAGCGATAAAAATGGTCTTGATCGCCGCTTTGAAATGATTTCTAAAGATTTAAATAAAGGACAACAAGAGGACTTAAAGCGCAAATGGGCAAGATTTAGTAAGGTTGCTTCAAGTGAAAGACGTCTTGAAATAATAGCACTAGATATTAACGAACACTTTGTTAGAAATATCCAAGGTACAGGGTTTAAAGCTATGCTTGCAACTAGCAGTAAATATGAGGCAATTAAATACCATACCTTATTTGAAGAGTTTGGCAATATTAAAACCAAGTTTGTAATTTCTGCACCTGACACAAGAGAAGGGCACGAAGAAGTAAATGAGAATAATCAAATATTTGTCAATAATGCTTGGAAGAAACTAATACAGCAATATGGTAATGAAGAGGATTATTTGGATAAAGTCAAAGGCGGATTTATTGATGGCGACGAAATAGAGTTACTTATTGTGGTTGATAAATTATTAACTGGTTTTGATGCACCTAGAGCAAGTGTTTTGTATATTGATAAGGAACTAAAAGAACATAATTTACTACAAGCAATTGCACGTGTCAATCGACTATCGGATGGTAAAGATTTTGGGTTTATAGTTGATTATCGAGGGCTCCTTGGTAATCTTGATGAGGCGTTAACTTCTTATGGTGCATTAGCTGGATTTGATGAAGAAGATATAAATGGTGCTGTAATTGATATTAAATCAGAAATCGCCAAAGTTAAAACTTATTATTCGCATTTAGAGGATTTGTTTAAAACTATTCGAAATAAAGAAGATGCTGAGGAATATCAAGTATTTTTGGGAGATAAAGATAAACGTCAAGAGTTCTATGATTTATTATCTCAATTTGCGAGATCTTTGAAACTAACTCTATCAAGCGATAAAACAGATGAAATAATAACACCAGATGAGCTTGCCACATACAAAAAGTCTATGAAATTTTATAGTGAACTGAGAAAGAGCATAAAAATTCGTTATCAAGAAGTAATTGATTTTGGTAAATATGAAAAGCAGATGCAAAAATTACTTGATACTTTTATTAGTGCTAATGAAGTAAACCAGCTAACCAAGTTAGTTAATATTTTTGAAGATAGTTTTAATAAAGAGCTCGAGCGTGTAGTAGGAGATAATGCCAAAGCTGATACTATACTAAGTGCTGTTAGCAGGGTAATCACTGAAAAAAGAGAGCTAAATCCGATGTATTATGACAGAATTTCTCAAAAAATTGAGGAGGTAATTCAGGAGTATCGCGATAAAAGATTAAGTGCAGAAGAAAAACTTAAATACGCAAATGATATCAGAGCAATGCTAACGAGTCATGAAGCTCTTGGAGCTTCCTCAACCCAATATCCTGATGAAATAAAAAATAGTAGCTGTGCTCGTGCCTTATATGAAAATCTAAGATCTTATATGCAAGAACTGGATGCTAATTTATTTACTAATACTATTGTTCAAATTGATGGGATATTTAAAAATTCTTCCAAAAAACCCGATTGGGAGCATAATACCGATGTTGCAAAAAGAATTGATCAACTAATTGATGATATCTTATGGGATTTAGAGAAAAATACTGGAATGAAATTCCCCAACTCTCTTGATATTATAAAAATAGCTCGTTCAATTGGTATTAATAATCATGCAAGGTAATCTAACAATAATTTATAAAGATGTTAAATATGCTAATATAAAAGTGAGACCGTCGCTTGAAGTAGTTGTAACTGTTCCATTGGGGACAGAGTCAAGTAAAGTAGATGACATAATACAAAAGCGTAGTAACTGGATAAAAAAGCAGTTGACTTATTTTAATGATAGGCAACATCATGTAAAAGAATATGTTAGCGGTGAAAGTTTCCAGTTTTTAGGTAAAGATTATCGCCTAAAAATAATTCATTCGAATGAAGAGAGGGTAAAACTCTCTGGTGGATATTTGCAGGTATGGGTTAAAATAGGCACTGATTGTGATGCTAAGAAACGGTTGGTTGAGGAATGGCTTAAAGACAAAGCAAAATTTCATTTCTCTAAGGTGCTTAATAAATATTCAAAACTAGTTGGTGTTGGTATAGATAAATTTTCTATTCGTTACATGAAAACTCGTTGGGGTTCTTGTAATCCTAAAAAATCATATATCAATATTAATATTGAATTAATTAAAAAATCTCTAGATTTGATAGAGTATGTGGTTTTACATGAACTGACCCATTTAGTTCATTATAATCATACAGCAGAGTTTTATGGTTTTATGACACTATATATGCCAAACTGGAAAATTAGAAAAAATAAATTAGAGAATACATGAGATTAAATAAACTTATTCATAGACCGATACTTGCAAGTGTTATATCTCTTATAATAGTTATATGTGGGGCAGTTGCGGCGTTTAATCTGCCAGTTAGCCAGTTTCCTAATATTTCCCCGCCATCAATCTCGATAAGAGCTCAATTCCCAGGCGCAGATGCTGAGACTTCAGCAAGGGTGGTAGCCGCCCAAATTGAAAACCACCTAAACGGAATGTCAAATCTACTGTATATGGCAACTACAACCTCAGCAACAGGTGGTATCTCGATTAATCTAACATATGAAGTAGGTACTGACTTAAATGATGCAATTGATGAGGTACTAAACCGAATTTATGCAGCAATGTCATTATTGCCACCCGTAGTTCAGAAACTTGGGGTTACTGCTAGGAAAAGTTCTCCTGATCAGCTAATGACGGTAGCTTTTTATGCTGATCCGTATCTAGACCCAAAGTTCGTTAGTAACTACCTTCAAAGAACTGTAGAAAATGATTTATTATTATTGCCAACAGTAGGTAATATAAGCGTATTTGGTACTGGTGTTTTTGCTATTCGCATTTGGTTAGATCCAAATAAAATGCAATATTACGGGGTTGGGGTTAGTGATATACAGTCAGTTATCAAAGACCAAAACCAAGAGTTTGTGATAGGACGAACCAATGCACCTCCTGGTGCTACAGGGGACAAAACACTATCGATAAACCTTATGGGTGGTGAAATGTATAGTACCCCAGAACAAGTTGCTAATATTGTACTAAAAAATAATGGTAATCAGATAGTGCGGATTAAAGATGTTGCTCGTGTTGAAATGGGAGCTAATGCATATAGCACTATTTCTGAAATTGATTTTAGGGATAAAAGTGGTAAGTTTAAGTTTTATCCTAGTTCAATAATGCAGGTGTATTTAATACCGAATGCTAATCAATTAGAAGCTAAAAAACAAATATTAGATAGGCTAAAAGAAGATGAAAAAAGTTTTCCAAACGGACTTTATTACAGAGTAACTAATGATAATTCGCGTTTCGTACAAGCATCTGTGCATAATGTAGTTGATACGCTATATATTGCTTTTATACTTGTTGGTATAGTTATTTTGATATTTTTACAAAATTTAAGAGCTAGTTTAATTGCTGTTTGTAGTATCCCTGTAGCTATAATTGGAACCCTCGCGTTTTTGTATTTATTTGGCTTTAGTATAAATACCTTAAGTTTATTTGCTCTTGTCTTAGCTATTGGTATTGTTGTAGATGATGCAATTGTAATTATTGAGAATATAGAACGACTAAGAAATCAATATCCTGATAAGAAATTAAGTTTTATAATAGAACTCACTCTAAAGGAAGTTATGAGTGCAGTTATTGCAATTGTATTAGTTTTAAGCGTTGTATTTGTGCCTATTATGGCCTTAGGCGGTGTTAGTGGGATTATGTATCGGCAGTTTGCAGTGACTATAGCTTGTGCTGTAGTATTATCTGGAGTGTCAGCTCTAACTTTTACCCCAGCTTTAAGTAAACTAATTCTTAAAAACCATGTCAAAAAAATAAAAGTAAATAAATTTGATCGAGCGTTCCAAAAGCTTACTGATTTTTATGTGAAAATAGCAAGTCTTATGATTGAGTTCCCCAAAACTGCTTGTGCAATTTGGATTTTTATAATTGTGATAACACTTGGTATATTTAAAACCGTATCTACTGATTTTGTGCCACTAGAAGACCAAGGGGTTATAATGGCAACTATTAACCTTCCTACTAGTTCAAGCTTGGGGGAGACTAAAAATACGATCAATGGTCTAATGGAAAAGCTTACTAAAAACCCAAATATAGATTCAGTGCTAAGTATTGTTGGTTTGGATTTTCTTGATTCTGGTGGGCAAAAAGCATATGCTGCTTCGTTTTTTATTACGCTTAAAGAGTGGAGCCTACGTCATGGTAAAAATAGTAGCGCGGATAGTATAATTAAACAAGTAAATAAATTAAGTAAAGGACTAACTGGTATTACTATTAGAGCGTTTAATCAACCACCGATGCGTGGATTAAGTACTACTGGTGGTGCTGAGTTTTATCTTGAGGATAGGGTGGTTGGTAATCCACATATACTTCAAGGTGTAGCCGATGATCTAATCAAACGTCTAAAAAAACATAAAGAAATTGCCAATAGCTACCAAACTCTAGACACCAATGTATTACAAATATCGTTATTACCTAATATAGCAATGGCAAAATTTTATGGGGTAAATCTACAGGATATTTATAATGCTATGCAAACAATGTATAGTAATAATAATGTTAACTTTGTATATATAATGCAAGATTTGGCGTGGATAATTATGGAAGCAGATTATCCATTTCGAGCAACAATTGACGGACTTAGAAATGTATATGTTAGTAATAATAAAGGTATCCAAGTGCCAATTGATAGTTTGGTTAAAGAATCAGAAACTAGAAATGCACCAGTAGTACAAAGGTTTAATGGTTTTATTGCAACAAAAATAACTGTTACGCCAAATAAAGGTTATACATTAGGAGATGCGATTCAAGTAATTAGTAGTGAATTAGGGACAATCCCCAAAGGCTATGATTATGAGTGGTTTGGCACTAGTTATCAGCTGAAACAATCGCAAAAAACATCATTTACTGCATTTATTGCGGCATTTGTTATGATTTATCTTGTATTAGCGGCGTTATTTGAAATGTGGCGTTTGCCATTGGTGGTGCTAATGGGGGTGCCATTTGCATTATTTGGGGCTGGACTAATTCTACTAGTTAGTATGAAGCCCAATGATTTATATTTTCAAATTAGTTTGATTGCACTACTTGGTTTATCAGCAAAAAATATTATATTATTAGTAGAGTTTGCTCTACAGCATTTCAATAATGGTTATAGTGCTAAAGATAGTGCACTTCATGCATTGCGGGAACGATTTAGACCTATTGTTATGACATCAGTTACCTTTATTTGTGGGACATTACCGCTAGTATTTGCTACAGGTGCTGGTGCAAATGCACAACACTCTGTAGGTCTAGGTATAATTGGTGGTATAATAGGTTCAGTATTTTTAGCTACACTATTAACTCCAGCTTTTTTTGTTTTAGTTATATCAAAAAAAGGTCAAGACTTGAAGGAGTGATTGTTAATTTTAAGGTGCTAGCTTTGGGGGTAAATGAAAAGAATGAAAAAAATACTATTAGTGATTTTTTGTGTTTTAGGTTTTAATAGTGCTTTTGCTATATTTTTTGGTCTAAGTAATTATGTTATTGAAAAAAACAATATTAGCAAATATCCAAATGGTATTTACGGGGTATTTATAGATTATGAGCTAAGTGGAGCGGTTAAGCAAAACCTTATTAATAATTGCATTATTCAGAAGGATTCTACTTCGGTACAGTCTTTAGAATGTCGCCAAGATAAAAATGGGGACTTTCTTACTAGTTATTTAAAAATGGAAAATTTGATTAATGTAGATAAAGGTACTAGTTGTGTTTTAAATATCATGTTTTATGACAAATCTGATTTGTTAATCCAAAAAAGGCAGTTGTCATCTTATAATGGTTGTCAATGGGTACCAATACCCAAAGATACTTCAATTGATGCGGCACGTAAATATATTATTAAAATTGAAGGGGTAAGTGTTTCAACTATAGAGTCGTTTGCCACTGAAAGTAAAGCTGTAGTAAATCTCCAGTCGAAGCTCGTACCAAGTAATGTACCCCAAAAAATTGAATCAAAGGTTACTGAGAGTAAAATTAATTATTTTTAGTTGTTATATGTTAAAATCTTATAATGTTAAAAAAAGGTAGGTTATAAAAATAAATGCGTAAAACTTTATATAAAGTATTTTTGGTTGTTGCTGTTATAGCAATTCTAGTTTTTTTGGTTCAGTTCTTTCATTTGCGTCAATATTTAGGTGTTGAGGGTTTTAATAATTATCATAATCAATTAGTATCTTATTCTAACAGTCATACTGGTGTATTTGTTTTTTCTTATATAGTTGCTTATATAGTATTAATTGCTTGTTGTATTCCTGGTACTATTTTATTTGACCTAATTGCTGGTTTTCTTTTTGGAATAGTTGGTGGTACGGTTTTGGTATTATTTAGCTATCTAGTAGGTGCTTGTCTTAATTTTATTATTGTACGTTTATTCTTTAGAGGAATGTTAGAACATAAGTTTGATAAATTTAAACGCTTTATTCATGGTGGTGGGCATTATGGCTTACTGATAAATCTTATTAGTCTTCGTTTGATTGCTGTAATTCCGTTTTGGATTCTAAATATATTAGCTGCATTATTAAATGTTCGGATGAGTACTTTTGTTATATCCACTTTAATTGGAATAACCCCAATGTCGATTATATATGTTGTAATTGGTGATGGAGTAAGAGATTCTACTGCTAATGGTCAGATGTTAAATGCTGATGTACTAACAAATCCTAAAATTTGGATCCCTCTATTTTGTATGGCAGTGATATTAATGATACCTAATATTGTAAAATTATTTAAAAATAAGAAGTAGCCAGATAGTGATGCTTTGGGTAATATAACGGCCGTTGGGTGTTATACCACTTTGGAGTCAGGAGCAAAGCAAATTGGGCTTTTGTATCAAGGAACTGTAGCAGGGGTTGGAACGTGGACAACACTTACACCACCAGAGGACTTATTTCCTTCTGTAGAAAATACTATTGCTCATAGTACCATGGGTGGCTTGGTAGTTGGTAACACTACGAATAATTCAGGATCTTCTAAAATATTTCAGGTGATGGTATAAAGATTCCATTTATTGCAACTATACAGTAGGAATTATGCATAACGAGCCGTATTTCAAAAGTTCTAGTGAACGTATTATTGCATTAGTTATCTCATGTGCGATGTTTATGGAAGCATTAGATACTACGATTATAAATACGGCTATTCCAGCAATGTCGCAAAGTCTACATGTTAGCCCAATTGACCTAAAGGTTGCACTGATTAGTTACTTGATTAGTTTGGCGATTTTTATACCAATTAGCGGCTTTATTGCTGATAAATTTGGTGCGAAGCAAGTCTTTATTTCCTCATTAGTTATTTTTACACTTAGTTCAATTTGGTGTGGCTTTTCTAATAGTATAGCGGAATTGGTGGTTGCTAGAATCGTGCAGGGGATTGGTGGCTCGATTATGATGCCAGTTGGGCGCTTGATTATACTAAGAACTTTCGGTCGCAAACGTTTGATTGTTGCTATGAGTAAGGTAGTAACGATTGGTGTTTTAGGGTCAATGCTAGGACCCGTATTAGGTGGTTTGATTGTGGGTCATTTTTCTTGGTATTGGATATTTTGGGTTAATATACCTTTTGGAATATTAACTATTATTGCAGCAATTTATTATTTTGAGCAAACGTCACCAAAAGCGGTACATAAACTTGATATTATAGGATTCTTATTATTTGGGTCTGGTCTTTCTGGGCTTACATTTGGCTTATCCGCTATGAGTGAAACTGAATTACCCCAGATAGATTCATTAGTTATTATATTTATGGCAGTTGTATTGTTATTGTCGTATATTGTATATGCAAAAAAAGCCAAAAATCCGGTTATTCAAGTTGGGTTATTTGGCTATCCAACTTTTAAAATTTCTATGTTGGGTAATGTTTTTGCAAGACTCGGCTTTGGTGGTGTGCCGTTTTTGTTACCTTTACTTTTGCAAATATGCCTTGGTTATAGTTCTCAAATGTCGGGAGTGTTAATAGCACCAATAGCTTTAGGGGTTGTTTTGTCCAAGCAGTTTAGTATGCCGTTATTAAGATATTTAGGCTTTAGAAAATTGCTTATACTAAATACCTTATTAGTTGGCTTATCGCTTTGGAGTTGTGTATTGATTAATCAACATACTTCAATTTATATTATAGCTATGATAACTTTTGTTTTTGGATGTTTATTGTCTTTACAGTTTAGTGCAATGAATGCTTTAGCATATACTGAAATTCCTGAAAGCCATTTAAGTGGTGCCTCAAGTGCAATGAGTACTATGCAGCAACTAACTCAAAGCTTTGGGGTTGCAGTAAGTGCTATGCTACTTCGGTATCTAGCACCAAACGTGTCGGCTATAAAATATGGCTTGACTATAAGTATATTTCATACTACCTTTTTGATCTTGGGGTTTATTACTCTCATATCTGTAGTTGTGTTTATGAAACTCAAATCTGATGATGGCAATCAGATGCTTAAATAAATTTAGCAAAAATAAATTCCGCTCTAGCTAATTACTGTTAATTTATGCTATAATTATGACCTTTGGTAAATATCTTACCAATTTTAATAAATAAACCTTTCTCTTACGTATATAGGTCAGTTTTGATTTATGTACAGCATGAGTAAGAGATGCTTTAAACCATAAGGAGTTTGCATGCGTCATTATGAAGTTGTATTTTTGGTTCATCCGGATCAAAGTGAACAAGTAGGTCAAATGGTTGACCGTTACAAAAAAATCATTGCGGATAACGGTGGTAAAATTCATCGTCTAGAAGATTGTGGTCGTAGACATTTAGCTTATCCGATTGATAAATTACACAAAGCACATTATGTTCTTATGAACATTGAAGCAGAAAATAAATTAATGGATGAGTTAAGTCATGCATTCAAATTTAATGATGCTGTGTTACGTAGTTTGGTTACTGTAAGAAAATCTGCTATAACAGAAGCTTCAGTGTTTATGAAAGATGAGAAAGCTAAGTCTTTAATATAAAGAATTAGTTTAGATTGTGCACAATAATAAAACAGTACTTAGCGGGAATATAGTTAAACTTTATCCACTAAGGCAAACTCCAGAAGGTCTTCAAGTTGCCTCTTTTGTTTTGGAACATAGTTCGATGCAAAACGAAGCAAAAATTGATAGAGCGGTTAGATGTCGGATGTTTTGCTTAATAGTTGGTGTAAGTAGTGAACAATTATCCCATTTAGAAGCTGATTTTATTAGTGTAGAGGGCTTTTTAAGCCAGAACTCTAAGGCACAAATTGTATTAAATGTTACAAAAATTTATTGATAAAGGAACATAAAATGTCACGTCAAACAATTAGAAAGAAAAAGTTTTGTCGCTTTTCAGCAGAGAGTTTTTCTGAAATTGATTATAAAGATGGCGAATTACTAAAAGGTTATATTACTGAAACAGGTAAAATTATCCCGTCACGTATTACTGGAACTTCAGCTAAATACCAAAGAATGTTAGCTACAGCTATTAAGCGCGCTAGATATTTAGCGTTAATTCCATACACAGATCAACACTAAGAAAAGGATAGAAACAATGAAAGTTATTTTATTAGAGAAAGTTGCTAATCTAGGTAATCTTGGTGATATTACTGAAGTTAAAAATGGTTATGCACGTAATTTTCTTATTCCATTTGCAAAAGCAAAACGTGCTACTGAACAAAATCTTAAGGATTTTGAACTAAGACGTGCTGATTATGAGAAAAACCAAACTGATATATTAGCAAATGCACAATACCGTCATTCTAAGATTGATGGTCAAGTATTTAGCCTTAGTGCTAAAGCTGGTGTAGATGGTAAACTATTTGGTTCAGTTACAAGTTTTGATATCGTTACAGTGGTAAATAAAACTGCTGGTGTAGAAATCAAAAAATCAGAAATTACATTACCAAATGGTCCACTAAAAATTATTGGTGAATTTGATGTAAATGTAATTCTTCATCATGATGTATTAGCTACTATTAAGGTAAACGTTACTCCTGAGGCATAATAATTGCCTTTCTTACGCTTACTAAAAAGCCCACATTCGTGGGCTTTTTTATAAATTAATCTTTAGAAATTCCAACCATTTAGTAAAAGTAATACTTTGACAGTATAATTTCTTGCTATATCAAGTCCTGATAATACAGGGAAATACATGATAAACAATATAATGGTAAGTGAGATATAAGCATAAGCAAGATAGTGATATGTCTTATTAGTATTTTCAAAGGCAAGTTTTAGTATATATACAATAGCCAGTATTATAAATGGTGTTACTGGATAAAAATAGTAAATAAAACTAATTCGGGTAAAAAATGCATATGGTAAATACTGAGCAAAAATCGCTACTAAAATAAACGCGATTATATGGTTAGGTTTAGCAATCCATTTATATATTAATATTAATACTGCGGGTATACTTGCCCAATAAATAGCAGGGTTACCCATTAATACAATTGAAGCTGATATTAATCCTGTTGGTGATGGTATGGCTTCTTGCCAGTAGGATATTGAGATTGGGGTAATAAGAAGTGGCCAAGTCCACCATTTTGAAGCGTATGGATGGGTGGCATTTTTTAGGCCATTAACTTGATAATCATACATATGTTGATATCTATCAATTACAAAACTAAAAATATTATTAGCGTGCATACTATGATAATAAGGTATATAACTTAATATATACACACTTAGTGGTATTAGAGTGAAAATTAGTAGTATATATAAGGTTTTAGTTATAATCTGTTTAATAGTAAATTTGGACGCTATAACCTCACAGTAAAATGCCCAAACAAATATCGCTGGTGCTGAGAATGCTGCGTTTAGTTTGGTTGCTATCCCAAACCCTAGAAAAAGAGCAGATAGATATAAGTATTTAATTGATTGTTTAAAACCACCACCGCTAAGTCTCTTTGAAACATAACAATATAAGAAATAGTAATTAAGTACAATAAATAGTGTAAGAATTGAATCCAAAAATGCTAAACGGCTAATAGTATAGTGCATAAACTCCACCATAACCAAAACTGTGGCAATGGTAGCTAACCGTCTATCTTTAAAAATTTTATTAGCAAATATATACATTATGGGTACTAATAAAATTCCAAATAGATTTGGAATCAAACGCCAAGCAAATGGTGTTATACCTAGCAATATTAATCCAATTGCAATAATTAACATTCCAAGTGGCGGATGCACATCAACATATGGGGCTACGCCATCTATATATTGTTTTGCTGAACTAACATAATAAATTTCATCAAAAACCGTACTTGAGAGCCATTTATTATAAATATTAGTTGGTGGATTATCACTAACTAAACTATCCATATCAGTCCTTGATGGAGCCGCTTCAACTCTAAAATTGGTAAGGTAATTATTATTTTTATCAAAAAATGCAAGTTGGCGAATTTCAACTTGTGGAGAATCGATTATAAAAGTCATATTAGTAACGAGCTTCCCATCATCTATATTTAGGTTACTCCATTGATAATGGGGAGGGAAGTTATCAATACCTGTATCTTTTAGTGTTGTACTTTGATCATCAGTACTATTATAAACAATATGATATTTACCTGTTGTAAGACCGTAGTCAATGTTTATCTTATTAACTAGAGTAGGGCTTTCAAAGGTAACTAATAGTTGATCGGTTGTATTTAAACCAATCCAAGAGGCATTATTTAGGTGAAATTTGCCGAAATTAATAAAACTAATAATAGCATAAAAAAGTGTCAGAGCTAAGACAATTATGTTATTAGTTTTCATCAAACCTCTTTTTATTTATTGGTAAAGTGTTCTGGTTTAAATAATATCCAAAATATTACTCCAGCTAGTATAATTGTGCTACTACCGACTAATATAGGCATGTTAAAGTTTATAACTGCAATATATCCCGATAAAACCGCTGGAATAGCTTGTGCAATTGCCATTATACTTGAATTAATTCCAAGAGATTCAGCGTGAATATTTGCAGGTGTAATCCGAGTAACAATACTAGAACTAAAGGCAAAAGTCATGGCATTACAACTAGAGAGAAATGGTGGTATAAAATATAAAAATTCTGGGTGGTTTGCTGGAATAAAATGATAAATTAATAAACAAACTCCAGTACCAAACATACTAAAACGTAATATTTTAAAATCAGATACTCTTCCTGATAATCTTCTTACTAGAATTCCTTGAGCAAGGAATATCATTATACCAATATATGCAAAATAGTTACCAATATGTCCTTGAGAAAAGCCATATTTGTTAGCCAATGTTATTGCAAAAAAAGTAGTAAAGAAGGTGAATCCCGCATTAAATAAAAACGTTGATGGCATAATGCTTTTTAAGCCAAATGTCGTAAAAGCTTTGGTTATGTTATTGAATGGACGAGTTATATTAATTCGTTTGGTTGATATAGTCTTAAGCGTTTCTGGTAGAAATTTTAAAACTGATAACATATTAAGAAAACTTAAAATAGCGGTAAAGTAAAACGGTGTTGCTGCATTAAACCAAGGTATAAGATTTTGATCAGATAGTTTACCACCGATAAATGGTCCTAAAATAAATCCTAGTCCAAACGCCATTCCAACTAGTCCAAAGTTTTTAGCTCTTGTTGTAGGTGTGCTAATATCGGCAATAACAGCTTGAGCTACTGAGATATTTCCACCGGTAATACCATCCAATATTCTTGAAATAAATAAAAGTGGAATGTTTTTAGTGAGAATAGCAATAGCAAATAATATATACGCAAATGAAGTGCCGCATAATGAAATAGCGAGTGTCTTTTTACGACCATAGCGATCAGCAATCTGCCCAAGTATTGGAGCAAATAAGAATTGAGCTAATGGAAATGATGCCCCAAGCCATCCAAGCATAATAAATCCAGATGTTATATCCCAACTATCTGGGGTTAGTCTAAAAGGTGATGTAGGTAAAATTAACAGCGGAAATACTGGAATAAGTATCCCTACGCCAAGCATATCTATAAATATGGTTAGAAATACGGTCCATAAAATCTTTGGATTTGATTGATTAGAAATAATTAACTCCTATTGCACGCCTTACTTCATTAAGTGTTGCACTTGCAACATTTTTGGCTTTATCTGATCCAGACTTCAGGACTTCAAAAACCCCCTCTTTATTTTGTGACAGATACTCTCGTTGGGTTCTGATTGGGGATAATACATTATCTAAAACTTCAAGAAGATGTTTTTTTAAAACCATATCACCTAATCCACCTTTGGTATAGTGTTCTTTTAGTTCTTTTACTTTATTTGTGTTAGTATCAAAAGCATCTAAGTAGGTAAAAACCATATTACCTTTTACTTGACCAGGATCTGATACTTTTAGATGATTGGGGTCTGTGTACATACTCATAACTTTTTGCTTTAATATATCTACCGAATCAGATAAGTATATTCCATTATTTAGAGATTTACTCATTTTAGCTTTGCCATTCAAACCAGGTAGCCTCGTTGTAGTAGAGAGTAGAGCGTTAGTTTCAACTAAAACATTGCCGTATATGGAATTAAATTTACGAATAATTTCGTTAGTTTGCTCAATGACTGGTAATTGGTCCTCACCAACTGGTACAGTATCAGCCTTAAATGCAGTAATATCAGCAGCTTGACTAACTGGATACATTAAAAATCCTGCTGGGACATCAGCGCTAAAACCTTTTTGCTTCATTTCACTTTTTACCGTTGGATTTCTTTGAAGCCTTGCTAGTGTAACTAAGTTTAGGTAATACATGGTTAATTCAGCTAGTTCAGTTATTTTTGATTGTACGAAGATTGTTGTGAGTTTTGGATCTATCCCAACAGCTAGATAATCAAGAGCGACTTCAATAACATTGTTTCTAACTTTGTCAGGGTTTTCGGCATTATCAGTTAAGGCTTGCAGGTCTGCAATCATTACAAATTGAGAATAACTATGTTGTAACTTGACTCTATTTTGTAGTGAACCTACAAAATGTCCTAAATGAAGAGCACCAGTTGGGCGATCCCCGGTCAAGATTATTTTACTCATAGTTATATTTCCAAGAAGTATTATTAAATATAGTGTTAGCATGATTTTATCATACTTGTAGATGTGCTACTACCAATTTTATATGCTATAATATATCTCGTATTATTTTTTATTAAAAAAGATTTATGCAATACACTATTAAACTTCCCAATCTACATGCAACTAAAGAATTTGCGAAGCTTATTTCACAATCAATTAACCCAAACTTTGTAATTACTTTAAAAGGTGATTTGGGTGCGGGAAAAACTACTTTAGTTAGAGAGGTTCTGTACCACCTTGGAGTTGTTGGAAGTGTCAAAAGTCCCACATATATTTTGGTAGAGCCATACATAGTTAATGATATTCAAATAAACCATTTTGATTTATATAGATTTAATGATCCTGATGAATGGATTGAATCTGGTTTTGATGAGTATTTTTCTAGTAACTGTATTTGCTTTATAGAGTGGCCCGAGAAGGCAGATAGTTATCTACCTCAAGTTGATTGGAAACTTCAAATTACAGTGGACGATGAGACTAGGTCAATTGAAATTAACTCCCAAAGTGATAAAGGTAGAGAATGTCTGATGCAATTGACAAAAATCGCCGCTCGCTAATTCAATTAGGACTAGTTTGTGGTACTAGTTTTGTAATTAGACCAGCTCTAGCTTTTGCCGATGAGTTACTTGATTTAGTAGCACCTGAAATCAACAATGTGGTTGCGGTTCGTATTTGGCCATCACATATATATACTAGAATTACAATTGAAGCTGATTATGATATACAATCAGCAGCAACAACAGGAGCCGATAGCTTAATAGTTGATTTAGCTAATTCGCACCTAAATACTATCTTACAAAGTATGCCAAAAAAAATCATTAACTCCGACCCGATAATCAAAGCAATAAGTGTCATTCAACAAGATACAACAACGGTTAGAATTAAAGTATCGTTAAAACAAGCAGTTAAAATCCAAATGAAAACTATTGCTCCAGTTGATTTAGCAGGGGTTAGCTATCAGTATCGCTATGTAATAGATATGTATCCTGATACAACAACTAGTCTTGATGATAAACTAAACGATGATATTTTGGCATTATTACAACTACAAAGTAACGGAACTGAGGATGTTCATGTAATAGCAAGTAGCCCTATAATACCTAAAACATATAAAAAGCAATCTGATAAAAAGTTATTGGTTATGTTGGACCCTGGGCATGGAGGTGAAGATCCGGGGGCGATTGGCCCAACAGGTATAAAAGAAAAAGATGTGGTACTTGATATTGGGTATAAGCTCTATAATATAATAAACAGTACTGATTATATGGAAGCTAAACTAACACGGACTCAAGATATTTTTATACCACTTGGTACTCGAGTTGCTATTGCTAGAAAAGCAAAAGCTGATGTATTCATATCAATTCATGCTGATGCTTTTACTACTCCAAAGGCGAGAGGGGCTTCAGTATTTGTTTTATCTGACCATGGATCAAGTAGTGGTTTTGCTAAATGGCTTGCGAAAACCCAGAATGATTCTGATTTAATTGGGGGAATGTCTTTTAAAAGTAAAGATAAAATCACTAGTAGCGTACTTTTGGATATGACAGAAACTATGACTAATAAAAAAAGTACTCAATTAGCATTAAATTTATTACCGAATTTAAGTAAAATTGGTAGATTACACAACCGCCAAGTTGAAAAAGCAGCTTTTGCAGTTTTAAAAGCACCTGATATTCCCTCAGTCCTTGTGGAGACTGCGTTTATATCGAATCCAGATGAAGAAAATCAACTTAAAAATTCTGATTTTAGGCAGAAAATAGCCGAAATGATTTTTGCTGGAATTAATAAATCTAAAAGTCATTTTTTATAGTAATTATTTAGTTTAATACCCACCAAATTTTGGTTAAGTTACCTAATTATTAGACTTTTTTAAATTACCCACAAAATCTGTGGATAACTTTGTGTGTAACTAGTATAAAGTTTGATTTAACCCCTTATATTATAAGAGATTTTAAATTTAATTGAAGTGGGTAAGTTCGCCGGCTATTTTTAAATGAAACAGTATGTTAGATAAAGTCAAGTTTTTTTATTTAAAAAATTAATTAAAAATAATGTTTATGGAAATAAAATGTGGATAAGTTCAGTAATTTAGAGCCTCATTTCGACCTTGAGAGCGATAGTATTAGCGTTAGCCAGCTAAATAAATTAGCGAAGACACTATTAGAAAATAATATGCCGGTATTTTGGGTTAAAGGTGAGGTGTCAGGTCTTAAAATTTATAATCATGCTTATTTTGATTTAAAAGATGAAAGCGGTAAAATTTCTTGTGTGATATTTGCCAGGACGCTAGCATTAGCTGATTTTAAAATTGATAATGGACAGCAAATTGAGGTCAGGGGACGTGTTACCATCTATCAAGCTAATGGAAGCTATCAAATAAATGTAGAACGTATCAGGATGCTTGGAGTTGGCGATTTATGGGAAGCTTATCAAAGATTAATTAATAAGCTCACTAGTGAAGGCTTATTTGATAAACGTTATAAAAAGCCTTTGCCGGTATTTCCGCAAACTATTGGTTTGGTTACTTCCAAAGAAGGTGCGGTTATACGTGATGTAATTACCACTCTTAAAAGACGTATGCCAAATATTACTATTATTGTGTATCATACATTGGTACAAGGATCTGAAGCTGGTATGCAAATTGCTAAAAGTATCAGAACAGCTAATGTTAGAAATGAAGTAGATGTTTTGATAGTATGCCGTGGAGGAGGGAGTATTAATGACTTATGGGCATTTAATGAAGAGGTTGTAGCTCGTGAAGTATTTGCAAGTCATATTCCTTTAATTAGTGCGGTAGGGCATGAAACTGACACAACAATTATTGATTTTGTATCTGATCTAAGAGCCCCAACTCCAACCGCTGCTGCTGAACTTGTTGCTAAAAGCCGAGACGAATGGAATACTAAAATACATAAATTAAAATCTGAGCTCCAAGGAGTAATGGAGTACATAATTAATAATTATGTTCAACGGCTTGATTTGTATTATGCAAAGCTTAGAGCATTGAGTCCACAAAATAGATTACGCGAGAGAAGTAGTTTAATTAAGTCGTTAAATGAACGTTTAACTACTAACTTTAAACAACTATTAAAAAATCGTCAAAATTCATTAATTAATATAGAGCGGGAAATGGACTTATTAAATCCCCGTAATATTTTATCGCGTGGTTATGCAATTGTTAGAAACAAACGAGGTAATGTAGTATTTGGTAGTAAAGATGTAGCTCATAATGAGCGTATATCTGTCCTACTGCATGATGATGCTATTAGTGTGATAGTTGATAAAAAACATCAAAATAACCAAGAAGAGTTAATTTAATTATTTATATAAACTTATGAATTTCTGGATGTTATCTTTGAATACTGATTTTTGTCTAATTAAATTATAGTTAAAAGTTGAACTATAAGATAAGTTTTCAATTGGTAAATTTATCGCCTGAACTAGATCGCTACAAAGATTGTTCGGGTTTTGGTTGATAATTCCATTGATATTATTAATTATACATTCAAGATTTGCCGGTAGATTAGATACTATAGGATAACAGCCATATGCAAGTGCTTCTTGCAAACTCATAGATGTGGAATCTGAAATTGGTATAGATACAAAATACTTGGCTTTTTTATACCATTTAATTAGTTCTTCATGATCAAGCATTCCTGTAAATATAATCTGATTTTCATGTAGATCCAAGTTTTTTGCTAATTTTTTTAGAATGCTAGTTTCACTTCCACTACCTGCAATCACTAATTTATAATCAGGATGCTGATTAATTAGTTTATCAAAAGCAAGTATTATTTTATCAATATTATACAGTGGCTTATGTAAGCGATTAGAGAAAATTATATTTTCTTTAACGCTTAAATCAGCAACATTAGCTGGAATGTTTTGAATTCCAAAATTAATAGTATGAAGTTGTTTGACGCTTGGGCATAATTCAAGAATTTTAGATGACATGTAAAGTGAACCAGATGTAACAATATCGCTATTTGCTAGATTAAATTTAACCATATTAGCAAATATATAGCTTTGTTTGGGTAGTAATAAAACATCTGATCCCCATGTGGTTAGGATGGTTTTGAAATTCTTACTTTTTATAGCTTTTAATGTATGATAAGCATAGCTATTAGCCTGATGTATATGTATGATACTACCTTCATAATTCGATATTATTTTGGCAATTTGAGAGCGAGCTCTAAGATTGTAAAGGCTAAAATTAATTACATGTGCTACTATATTACTTGGTAGTTCTAAGCCATCCGTATTATTAGTAATAAATACTATATTATTTACAAAAGGACTAATACCAACTAAATACCTTAGGGTATGTACAGAATTTGCTCCGACTAATATAATCGCTTGGTTATTCATTTTTTACACTGCTTCGATGACATTTCCTTCGTCATCCCAAACATGAATATTTTGCTGTTTCGTAAAGAGTTTGGGATCCATTCCCTAATCATGATAATTCTTCTAAAATATAATGAGCGTTTTTAATCTTAGTAGTAATATTATCAGATTCCACACTCCAAATTAATTTATTTTTTCCATCAAATTTACAAGTATAAATTTTTTGTAATACACGTATAATGGTTTCAGGTTTTATTGGTGGATTATCGATAAAATTAAGGATAATTTTTTTATCATAAATATCAAATTTCTGAATTCCAAGTGTAATAGCCCTAACTCGTAAATGGTGCGATTCAATTAGATGTTGTACTTCAACTGGAGGTAGTCCCCATTTATCAATTATATCTTGATATACCAAATCAACATTGTCACTATTATCAGCCTTAGCTAGACGTTTGTAAAAGACTAATCTCTCATGAATATCAGGGCAGTATTCGTTAGGTATAATAGCTGTAGTGTTTAAATTTACCTCTGATGATATCTCTGGAAGTCCTCCAACTAGTTTTTTAGATTTTAATTTATTAATCGCTCGTTTTAACATTTCAGTATAAAGTGATAGCCCAACTTCTTTTATATCCCCTGATTGATTTTCACCTAATATTTCACCAGCACCTCGAATTTCCAAGTCATGCATGGCTAAATTAAATCCAGAACCTAGTTCACTAGTCATTTTTATTGCATCTAGGCGTTTTTCAGCATCAGAAGTTACATTTTCTGGCACAATTAAATAACAATATGCCTGATGATGTGATCTACCGACGCGTCCACGTAGTTGGTGTAGTTGTGCTAGACCAAGCTTATCAGCTCTATAGATTATAATGGTATTAGCATTAGCAATATCAATTCCACTTTCAATGATAGTGGAACATAAAAGAACATGATAGCGTTGATGGATAAAATTTCGAATTGATTGTTCTAATGTGGTTTCGTGCATTTGCCCATGGGCGATAGCTATTTCAATCTCAGGTGCTAGTTTGGTTAATCTTTCATGCATTTTATTTATATTAGCTACGTCATTAAATAGGAAATACACTTGCCCACCACGTTTTATCTCACGATAAATAGCTGTTTTAATAGTTTCATCTTCATCATTACAAACTAGAGTATTAACTGCCAATCGTCTTTTAGGTGGTGTTGCAATTATTGAGAAATCACGTAAACCTTCCATTGCCATTGATAGACTGCGAGGTATTGGCGTTGCAGTCATTGCTAGAAAATCAATATGAGAACGTAGTTGTTTTAGCTTCTCTTTTTGTTTCACTCCAAATCTATGCTCTTCATCTATTATCACTAAGCCAAGATTTGCAAATTTAATATCACTTTGAATAAGTCTATGAGTACCAATTACAATATCAATTTGACCGTTTTTTACAAGCTCTAATATTTCATTGATTTCACTTTTGGTCTTAAACCTTGATATTTCAGCAATTTTGATTGGAAAAGAAGCAAAGCGATTAACAAAATTTTGATAATGTTGTTCTGTTAGTAATGTTGTTGGGGCTAGCATAGCTACTTGTTTGCCATTCATGGCACAAATAAATGCAGCTCTTATCGCTACTTCAGTCTTACCAAACCCAACATCACCACAAATTAGTCTATCCATAGGCTTAGATCTAGTCATATCACCAATTATATTATCAATAGAATTTAATTGATCAATAGTTGGTTCATACATAAAACTTGCTGCAAAATCTTTGTATTCTGGGGGTAGGGTAAACTTATAGCCTTGCTCCATTTCACGGCTTGCATATAGTTCAAGAAGCTCAGCTGCCATATCATTGATTTTCTTTTCAGCTTTTGCTTTTATCTTACCCCAATGACTACTTCCTAGCTTATTAGGAGTAGTATCAACATTCTCCAAATGAGAATAGCGACTTATTAAATGTAAATTATTAACGGGGATAAATAATTTCGACTCATCTTGGTATTCTAGTTCAAGCATTTCATATTCAATATCAGCAATTGTTTGACGCGTTAAGCCTAGATATTTACCAATTCCATGATTAATATGTACTACAAAATCTCCAATTTTAACTTCAGCCAAATCTTGAATGATTGAGTCATTTTCAACTTGAGATGTTTGTGATTTACGCTTTCTGATTATATGTTTGGTATCTTTATATAGTTCTTGTTCAGTTATAAAAGCTATATCTTCCCAGATAAAGCCATTATAAAGAGTATTATTTATCAAGTATATTTTTTTATTATCTACTACTTCATCAAGATTTTTTATTACTTCAATATCAAAACCTTGTAATGTGTGACGCATTATTTCAACACGTCCAATGCTATCAAAAGCACAGATTATTTTACCTTTATGTTTCTCTCGAAACTCTCTTAGTTTCATAAAAGGGTTTGTGGTACTAGTTGATACATCTGGTAATGTTTTTACCTTTTTATTTAATTCACCTTGTTCTTGAAATTCATATGCACTATATTCTTTAATCTTAATAAATATATTATCAGTCGTTAAAAATAAATCTACTGGTTTTAGACACGGGTATTGGTTAGTATATGTTAAATAGCGTTTTCCAACTTCTTGCCAGTTTAGATTACTTGCACTGACAAGATCTTGGTAATAAACAATCTCCCAAGTATTATCAATATAATCAAATAATGTTGCTGTGGTACTAAAAAAAAGCGGTAGATAAAACTCGCTACCTGCTGGATATATACCATTTTTAAGTTCTTTTAGTATATAGCCATCATTTGGGAAGGTAGCAAAAAAAATATCAATGAATTTATTAAGATTAGCTTTATCGGTTGGGTACTCGCGTGCGGGGATTAATTCAAAGTTTTCTATAGTCCTAATAAGTAGTTTACTCTTATAATCGATTAGCTTTAATGATTCTATTTCATCATCAAATAGTTCAATACGAATAATATGTTTACTGCCCATTGGCATAATATCAATTACACCACCACGAATCGCAAATTCTCCAGTTTCAAATACTTGAGTTACATGATTATAATCACTATTTATTAATTGGCTACTTAATCTATCTATTGATAGCTTATCGCCAACTTTTAATAGCATCACGCGACTATAAAGATATTCCTTCGGGCAAATCTTCTTTTGAATGGTACTAGATTGTACAATAACAATATCAAGAGATTGGTGACTTATCTCCCATAGTATACGAAGTCTTTGGGCAATAATGTCCTTTTGAGGTGAAATACGTTCATATGGCAAAACTTCAGTATCTGGAAATACTTTTATTGCCAAATCTGGGCTAAACATTAATAATTCATTACATAGGCGGTTTGCGCTATAGGCATCGTTAGTAATAACTAATAAAGGAGATTTATGGAGTTTAGATATTGCCAAGGCATCAGCACTTGGCAAATATCTATTAATTTTCTGTTTGCTCAACTTTAATACTACTGCATTAAGGCTGTGCTCAGTTTTGGTGCTATAGGAGACTGTGGAATTGCTGCAGCAATATCAGTAATTTTAATTGGAACTGGTTTATATTCAAGTGCTATTTCTAAAACTTGATCCACAGTCTTTACTGGTATAATAACTAATCCATCTTTAATCTCATGCGGTATTACTTCAAGATCTTTGGTATTCTTATCAGGGATAATTACAGTCTTGATACCGGCTCTTAAAGCAGCAAGCATTTTCTCTTTAAGCCCCCCAATAGGTAATACATCTCCATATAATGTTACCTCCCCAGTCATAGCTACACTTGATTTAACTGGAATATGGTTAAGACTTGAAGTAATTGCTGTTACCATAGCAATACCCGCTGATGGACCATCTTTTGGTGTTGCTCCTTCTGGCACATGTACGTGAATATCCTTAGTTTCATAGAATTTTTCATCAATCCCAAGGGCTGAAGCTCTACTTCTAACTAGGCTGATAGCTGCTTGAATAGACTCTTGCATTACATCTCCAAGTTTACCAGTTCTAATAACTTGACCTTTTCCTGGGATAGCTACTACCTCAATAGTTAAGATTTCACCACCAACCTCAGTCCAAGCAAGACCGGTTACGCGACCAATACGATTTTCTCTAGCGCTTACTCCAAAATCATTAATTGGTACACCTAGAAATTCATGCAAATTCTCTGGAGTAACTGTGATTTTTTTACTCTTAGCTTTTCCTGTATCAATTAAGGTAACTATCTTACGGCATAGTTTATTTATTTGACGATCTAAACTACGTACTCCAGCTTCCATGGTGTAATAACGGATAATGTCTAAGATTGTTTCTTTTTTAATTAAACTTTCTCCGGATTTTAACCCAGTGTTTTTTATCTGGCGAGCTAGTAAATATTGTTCAGCAATTTTTAGTTTTTCTTGCTCAGTATAGCCAGATAACATAATAATTTCCATACGATCTCGAAGAGCGGTTGGGATATCTAGTGAGTTTGCTGTTGCAACAAACATTACTTGAGATAAATCAAAAGGTACTTCAGTGTAATTATCTACAAAGCTATTATTTTGCTGAGGGTCTAATACTTCAAGTAGCGCTGAAGCGGGATCGCCGCGGTGATCAGATCCTAGCTTATCAATTTCATCAAATAGAAATAATGGGTTTTTAACTCCAGATTTAGCTATATTTTGAAGTACTTTCCCTGGCATAGCTCCTATATAAGTCTTACGATGCCCCCTTATTTCAGCTTCATCATGTAATCCACCTAGAGCAACTCTTACGTACTTACGCCCTGTAGCTCTTGCAATAGACTCACCCAAAGATGTTTTACCCACACCTGGAGGGCCTACAAAGCATAGAATAGGGGATTTGTTGTTTTCAATTCTTTTTTGTACCGCAAGATACTCAACAATTCGTTCTTTAATTTTTTCTAAGCCATAATGATCTTTATCTAGGACTTTTTGTGCTTTTGATAAATCATGATTAATCTTAGAAGTCTTATCCCACGGTAGATCACTTAAATGTTCAATGTAATTTCTAACAATTGAACTTTCAGATGACATCTGGGGCATTGTTTTTAATTTTTTTAGTTCATTAAGAGCTTTTGTTTCAGCCTCCTTAGGCATCTTAGCTTTTTTGATTTTACGCTCTAATTCTTCGGTCTCACTAAGCTCTTCTTCTTCGCCCAACTCTTGTTGAATTGCCTTAGCTTGTTCGTGTAAGTAATACTCTTTTTGATTCTTTTCTATTTGTTGTTTTACACGCCCTTGAATCCGTTTTTCAACATTCAAAATTTCAATTTCACGATTTAATTCACGTAAAAGTTTATTTAAACGTTTTTTGAGAGATATTGTTTCTAGCAAATCTTGCCGAATTTGTAAATCCATTACAACATGAGTGGTGATTACATCTGTTAACTGCTCAATGTTTTCAATTTTAGCAATTAAAGTTATAATCTCTTCTGGTATCTTTTGGTTTAAGTGTGCAAATTGATCAAATTGTTGCACTATTTCACGTTTAATTGCTTCTAACTCAATTTTATTGATATCATTTTTGGTAGCTATTGCTTCTGTTTTTGCGCTAAGATAACCTAGGTGTTCAGATATCTTAAGTGCTTTTGCTCTAGTTTTACCTTCAATAAGTACTTTATTGGTTCCATCAGGTAGTTTTAAAACTTGTAAGACTTTAGCCAAAGTGCCAACATCATGAATATTTGAAGTATTAACATCATTATCTTGTGGGTTTTTTTGGCTTAATAAGATTACCATATTATCTTTTTTGGCAGCAGCATCTAAGGCGCTTATTGATTTTTGACGACCAATAAATAGAGGTACGACCATGTTTGGAAAAATTACAACGTCTTTAAGTGGGATGATTGGAGTTAAATCATCATTGTCTAATATTCCAAACTCTTTGTTGTTATTTGTTGTTATCATAAAAGTCCCTAAATTGTTTTATAGCAGGATTGCTTTTCGAATAAAATCTTTTTCATGAAATAAATTGATTAAATCCTCCACTTCACTAAGTGTTTTCACACCTATTCTAGCAGAAACATCAGCCGTTTCTTCTGTGTAGCTTGCTTGTGTTAGCTCAATAATATTAATACCTTTTTTACCCATTACACCTGATAGTTTTGCAAATGTTCCAGGTTCGTTAGATATTAATAATTTAATTTGACTTGCAAATCTAGTGCCAATATCATTTATTATAAGGATATAAGTTAAATTATCAAGTCCCACTGCTTTAGCAGGCTTACAATTTGCCTTGTGAATAAGTAATTTCCCCTGCCTTGTAATGCATGCAAGTATTTTTTCTCCAGGCAATGCAAGGCAGTGCTCATCTTGAATTACAGGCATTTTACATTGGCTTAAATTAATCTCTAATACTGTATTTTGATTATACCCTAATATTTTTTTAATTAATTCTAAAACTGGTAATTGTCCAGTACCAACTCTATGTTTTAGCTCTTTAAGATCTAACTTGGGGTAGTGTTCGTCAATTAGTTTTTGGAGCATATCATCAGTAATACTTTTATTTGGTTCAAAAATAGATAAACCAAGTCCCAATAAATTTACTCCACTATTAATATTCTCATCAAATTTTTGTTCTTTAAAAAATTGTTTTATTTTACTTTGGGCTTTACCAGAAGCTACAACTTTTAACCATTCCTCTTTGGGTTCCACATTATCTTTGGTTATAATTTCAACTATGTCACCATTTCTTAGTACTTGATTAGGTTTTTGAAGTTGTTGATTTATCTTTGCCATATAACAATGATTGCCAATGTCGCTATGAATGAAATAAGCGAAATCAAGTGCAGTTGAAGCTTTTGGTAAGAGTTTTATTTTTCCTTTTGGTGTGAAAACATAAATATCACCAGGAGATAAATCTTGTTTAAGACTATCCAAAAATTCATTAGCAGAAAATGTACTTGATTGAATATCAAGAATATTGCTGATCCAACTATTAGCTCTAGTATTAGCTGATAAATATGTATTGCTACCGTTTTGTGTAGCATCACTTTGTTCAGTAAGCCAGTGTGTAATTATACCGTTTTCTGCAACTTCATCCATTGCTAGCGTTCTAATGTGTAGTTGTAGCGGTACACCATTTGGGCCCATCAAAGTAGAGTGTAGGGATTGGTAACCATTACTTTTTGGGATTGCTATATAATCTTTAAATCGTCCAGGCATAGGCTGATATAGACTATGTAAAACCCCCAAGGTTAGATAACAATCGCGAATTTTTTTAACAACAATCTTAACTTCAAAAATATCATAAATTCTATTGAAGTTTTGTCCGTGTTCTTGCATCGTTGTATAAAGATTGTAGGTGCTACGTTCACGATATATAAATTGGGCATTTATGCCATTTGATTTTAACGAGTTACCTATGTTCCTAAGGATTTCTTCAATTATGGGTAAGCGTTTTTTTTGAGCTTCGGCAATAGTCTTAAGAAGTACAGCATAGCGGTAAGGATATAAATATTTAAAGCTCTCTTCAGCAAGCTGGTGGTATACTTTGTTTAGTCCTATTTTGTTTGCGATTGGAACATAAATTTCCATAGTTTCAAGCGCAATGCGTTTTCTTTTTTCTGGCTTCATTGCACTAAGAGTTAGCATGTTGTGTAGCCTATCAGCAAGCTTGATTAATATAACTCTTATGTCTTTAGCCATTGCTAATACAACTTTTCTGAAGTATTCAGCATGGGCAATTTCTTCAGATTCAAAGTGTATTTTTTCGAGTTTTGTAACACTATCGACTAGCTCGGCAATGTTTGGTCCAAAAATTTGTTCTAAGTCAGCCTTGGTAACTTCAGTATCTTCAACTACGTCATGAAGAAGGGCGCTTGCTATAGTTTGCTCATCAAGTCCCCATTGGGTAATGATTGTTGCAACTTCTATAGGGTGAGTTATATATGGTTCACCGCTTTTACGCTTTTGGAGTATATGAGCATGACTAGCTACATCACATGCTAGTTTAATAGTTTCTAATTGTTTTTGATTAAGGCGTGACTGAACATTCTTGAAAAGAATTTGCTTTTTTTCTTCAACAAGTTCATTGTACACGCCATAATCTAATACCATAATAACTTACTCGATATTGTTTAAGATATCTTCGTTTACTAGATTATCAGCTATCTCTCTTAAAGCAAGTACTGTGGGTTTGTCATTCTCATCGCTAACTAGAAGTGTTTGGGCGTTTGATTCAATTTGACGCGCGCGAATTGATGCTGCCAAAGTCATATTAAATCTGTTGTGTATATTGTCCATACAGTCTGATACTGTGAATCTTGCCATAGTTAAATCCTTAATAAATAAACCACGAAAATTATGCGCTTGGTTTTGAATGATTATTTGAACTAGAATTTATAAGTTTCTAAAACCGTGTTGGCTTTCATTCTACTGACCATTATTATACTATATAACTCATCCAGTGCTGTTGCAAAATTATCATTAATTACAATATAATCAAACTCCTTTGCATGAGAAATATCTTTTTGAGCTTGACTTAGGCGCTTTTCTATAGTTTCATTACTATCGGTATTACGATTGATTAAACGCTTTTTTAACTCGTCTAAATTGGGGGGGAGAATATAAATAAGTATAGCATTAGGAAAGATGTGTTTAACTTGAGAAGCTCCTTGGTTATCAATTTCAAGAATTATATCTTGTCCATTTGCTTGGATTTTTTTTATACTGTCAATATGAGTTCCATAAAAATTATCATATACTTTTGCATGCTCTAAAAATTTATTTTGAGTAAGCATTTCTTCAAATTCGTTATGACTCACAAAAAAATAGTGAACTCCATGGATATCGCCAGGACGCATTTTCCGGGTAGTGTGTGAGATAGATACCTGTATTTTGTTGTCTTTTTCGCATAGAGCTTTTACTAAAGATGATTTTCCTGCTCCTGATGGAGCTGATATTACAAAAATATTACCTTGTTGCATAGACGCAATCTTTCATGTATAGAATAGTTAAATACTGTAAAATAGATGTTTAAACATTATTTTAGCAGGTTTTTATGTTTGTTGATTCACATTGTCATTTAAATTTTCCAGAGCTTTTTGATAATATAGATGAATATCTTGGTTTAATGCAGCAAAATCAAGTGGATTATGCTCTTTGTGTTGGTACTCGTCCTGACAATTTGGAGCGTATAATTAGTTTAGCAACTAAGTATAATAATTTATTTGCATCAGTTGGGATTCATCCTGATGAGCACTTGGGAGATTTTAATTTAAATCATGAGTTTTTAGAAAAATATTTATCACATCCAAAAGTGATTGCTATTGGAGAGACGGGGTTGGATTATTATAGAATACAAGATGAAGACATGTCTTGGCAGCATGATAGATTTATTCTTCATATTGAAGTGGCTAAAAAGGCGGGTTTACCTTTGATAATTCATACTCGCGAGTCTATTGCTGATACATTAAATATAATGCGTGAACATGATGCGATGAGTCCTGGTGCGGTAATGCATTGTTTTACTGAAAATTTGGAAAACGCCAAAAAATGTCTTGATTTGGGTTTTTATATCTCAATATCGGGGATAGTTACTTTTAAAAATGCTAATATTGTACAAGAGGTCGCTAAATATGTCCCCCTAGATATGTTGTTAATCGAAACTGATGCCCCGTTTTTGGCTCCAGTGCCTTTTAGGGGGAAAGCCAATCACCCGGCATTGATTAAGCATACAGCACAATATATAGCTGATTTGAAAGGTGTTAGTCTTGAAGTATTAGCAAATGCTACAAAGGATAATTTCTTTAAATTATTTAAGAAGGCACAGAGAATATAATGCAAATAATAACTATTGATGGGCCAGCATCATCAGGTAAAGGTACGGTTGCAAGACTTATTGCAAAAAAGCTTGGGTTTCATTATTTAGAGTCGGGGGCAATTTATAGGGTGGTTGCGCTAATTAGTATTCAAGCGTCATTAAATAGCCTAGATATTGATAAAATTTTAGCTTTGATTGATAAGATGAAGCTTACGTTTGTTGGTGGTAGAGTTTTTGTTGCAAATGTTGATGTAACTGAGAGTTTAAGGGCTGAAGAGGTTGGTATGATGGCATCCCTAATAGCAAAAAATGATGTTATTCGTAAGCGGCTACTTGATTTTCAAAGGGGGTTTGCAACTACCCCGGGACTAGTAACCGATGGGCGTGATATGGGGAGCGTGGTCTTTCCTAATGCTAATCTAAAAATATTTTTAACAGCTTCGTCTCAAATTCGTGCTAATAGGCGTTATGAACAATTAAAAGAATATAATAAGAATATAACCTTAGATAACGTTTTGAAAGGTATTATTGCAAGGGATAAACAAGACACAGAGCGTTCTAGCGCGCCACTTACATATGATTCATCTTTTGTGCTACTCGATAATGCTAATATGAGTATTGAGGAAACAGCCCGGCATATTATTTCTTTATGTAAATTCTAAACATAATGTATAATTAATATGCTATAATTTCGTCTATTTTGAACTTTTTGGTGGTAGAATCTCAAATTCTATCAGTTATTAACATTTTTTAAGTCTAATATAAATAATATGGAAAATTTTGCAAGTTTATTCGAAAAACAACTAAATCTTATCGAAATGCGTGAAGGTGAAGTTGTTAAAGCTGAAGTTGTTGATATCGACAACAAATATGTAACAGTTAATGCAGGTCTTAAGTCAGAGTCACTAATTGCTATAGCTGAATTTAAAGATGAGCATGGTGTTCTTGAGGTGGCTGTTGGTGATACAACATATGTTGCTATTGAAGCAATTGAAGATGGTTATGGTGAAACTAGATTATCACGTGATAAAGCAAGAAGACTTGCTGCGTGGACTGAGCTAGAAGAAGCTTTAGAAAAACAAGAGGTATTGTCAGGTCCAATTTATGGTCGCGTAAAAGGTGGCCTTGGTGTTATGTATAAAAACGTACGTTTATTTCTACCAGGTTCATTACTTGATGTACGTACTGTACGTGATTTCACGCCGTTTGAAGGTAAAGACGTAGAGTTTAAAGTAATTAAAGTAGATCGTAGACGTAATAACATCGTTATTTCTCGTAAAGCTGTTTTGGTTGAAAAAACTGGTGAAGATAACAAAGCATTATTTGATAGAATGCAAGAAGGTAGCATAGTAACAGGTATTGTTAAAAATATTACTGATTACGGTGCATTCGTTGACTTAGGCGGAATTGATGGGCTATTATATATAACAGATTTATCATGGAAACGTGTGAAACATCCATCTGAAGTATTGACTGTTGGTCAGGAAGTTGAAGCTAAAGTGTTACGTTTTGATCAAGATAAACATCGGGTATCGCTTGGGCTTAAACAATTGTTAAATGATCCATGGGCTGGTGTTGCTGAACGTCATCCAGTTGGTACTCGTTTGTTCGGTAAAGTATCTAATATTACTGATTACGGTGCGTTTATTGAAATTGAAAATGGAATTGAAGGGTTAGTTCACGTATCTGAAATGGATTGGACAAATAAAAATGTAAATCCTGCTAAAGTTGCTAAACTTGGGGATGAAGTTCAAGTGCAAATCCTTGAAATTGATGGTGACAAACGTAGAATTAGTCTTGGTCTAAAACAATGTCAACAAAACCCTTGGGTTGAATTCTCTGAAAAATTCCAAAAAGGTGACAATGTAAAAGGTACTATTCGTTCTATTACTGACTTTGGTTTATTTGTTGGTTTAGACGGTGGAATCGATGGTTTGGTACACGTATCAGATATTTCTTGGACTCTAACTGGTGATGCGGCTATCCGTAATTACAAAAAAGGACAAGAAGTTGAAGCGGTAATTATTTCTGTTGACGTAGAAAAAGAACGTATTGCTTTAGGTATCAAACAATTAGATAATGATCCGTACAGTTTATTCCTAACTAACAATGATAAAGGTTCTATCGTTAAAGGTGTAATTAAATCTTTAACTAATGCCGAAGCTGTTGTTGAATTAACTGAAGGTGTTGAGGCTATATTACCAGTTCGTGAAGCAAGTCATGATAAAATTGATGATCTAAATCAATTATTCAAAGTTGGCGATGAGGTTGAAGTATTAATTACTAATATCGATAAAAAATATCGTGTAATTAATGTATCAGTTAAAGCAAAAGATGCTCGTGAAGAGGCTGCAGCAATTAAGAAAATTAAATCAGCTGAGAAATCTTCTGGTACAACTAGTCTTGGAGCGCTACTTCAAGATAAGTTTAAAGAAGAGTAAGGTGTTTGATTATGAATCGTTCAGGAATTGTAAGCAGGTTATGTGAGCTATATCCAAAAGTTAATCATAAGGAGATAGATGGGCTAGTAAGAAGTCTATTTGGAACCATGGTTGACAATATAGCTTCTGGCGAACGCATTGAGATTCGGGGCTTTGGTTGCTTTTCTCTAAAAGAGCGTTCAGCTGGAGTTGTTAGAAATCCGCGTGATGGAATCTCTATCGAATCTGATGGTAGGCATGTTGTCTATTTCAGAGCTGGTAAAGAGCTTAAAGAGCGCGTTGATGCTTCAGTAAAATAAAACAATGCCACACTTTAAGTGTGGCATTGTTTTTAGGATCTTAGGTTATTATGGAGTTATTATGCATAATAGAGTAGTATCTGTTGTGGGTCTTGGTTATGTTGGTTTGCCAGTTGCTATTGCGTTTGGATTACAAAAGCAATGTATAGGTTTTGACACCAATAGTGAAAGAATTATTGAATTAAAAAATGCTATTGATCGTACGGGTGAAGTTAGTAGTGACAATCTTAAGAAATCAAATGTTGTTTATACTGATGATCTGGGTGAACTTCGTTTAGCAGATTTTCATATAGTAGCAGTACCAACACCTGTTGATGATGCGAAGCGACCAGATTTAAGTCCTTTGGAAAATGTATCAGTAACTATAGGTAAGGTGCTTAAAAAAGGAGATATAGTTGTTTATGAATCAACTGTATATCCTGGTGTTACTGAGGAATATTGCGTACCGATACTTGAGAAGGTTTCTGGTTTAAAGTGTGGGGATGATTTTAAAGTTGGCTATTCACCGGAGCGGATTAACCCAGGTGATAAAAAAAGAACTTTTACTACAATTCTTAAAATAGTGTCAGGTAGTGATAAAGAAACTCTTGATATAGTAGCTGACGTATATGGTAGTGTGGTAACAGCAGGGGTGCACAAGGCTACCAGTATAAAGGTTGCTGAAGCTGCAAAAGTAATTGAAAATACGCAGCGAGATCTAAATATTGCTTTAATGAATGAATTGGCACTTATATTTGATCGTATGGAGATTGATACTATTGAGGTACTAGAAGCTGCTGGTACTAAATGGAATTTCTTACCGTTTCGTCCAGGTTTAGTAGGTGGGCATTGTATTGGAGTTGATCCATACTATCTAACTTATAAGGCTGAATTAATGGGGTATATTCCGCAAGTAATTCAAGCAGGGCGACGAATTAATGATAATATGGGGCGTTTTGTAGCTCGTAAAGGTGTGAAATTACTTATCCAATCAGGCCATTCTATGCAAAATATAGCGGCTACAGTAGTAGGGTTAACATTTAAAGAAGATTGTCCTGATTTACGTAATTCAAAAATAATTGATATTGTTAATGAATTAAAAGATTATAATGTTGATGTTACGGTTCATGATGCAATGGCTGATAGTCTTGAGGCTCAAAATGAATACGGTGTTACATTAACTCAGTGGAAAAATTTACCTAAAGTTGATTTATTAGTTCTTGCAGTAGCACATATTGCATATACAAAAATGGGGCTTGATGAATTATTAAAAAATGTAAAGCCTGGCGGAGTTATTCTTGATGTAAAATCAATTTTGCCAAAAGATGAAATTAAAGCACGTGGTTTTATTTTGTGGCGATTATAATTGCTTAAGGGGTTTATATGCTAAATACACAAATATATAATGATCTTAAAGAGCATTACAAAAAAATTAGTAAGCTTACCTTACTTGACTTGTTTAATAATGATAGCCATAGAGCTTTAAAATACACTCTTGAAGCTAATGGTCTAAAATTTGATTTTTCTAAAAATAATATTAATGATGAGACAATAGCACTTTTAACAAAACTAGCTTCTGAGTCTGGCTTGACAAGGGAAGTAGAAGCTATGTTTAGTGGTAGTAAAATTAATAATACTGAAAATCGCGCGGTACTGCATACCGCTCTTAGGTCTAAAGGTAAGACTATATTAGTTGATGGTATCAATGTCGTAGATGAGATACAAAGTGTATTATTACAGATGCAAGATTTTAGTATAAAAATACATAATGGTAGCCATACTGGTTTTAGCGGAAAAAAAATTACTGATATAGTTAATATAGGTATTGGAGGATCTGATTTAGGGCCAGTACTTGTTTGCCAAGCACTAAAACCATACCGTAAAAATAATCTTAATATTCATTTTATTTCAAGTGTAGACGGCTATCAAACATTAGATACGTTATCAGTTCTTAATCCCGAAACCACCTTATTTGTAATTGCTTCAAAGACATTTACCACTCAAGAAACAATGACAAATGCTATGACTGCTAGAAAATGGTTTTTGGATAATGCAGTAAATAACCTAGATACTATACAATATCATTTTGTGGCTTCCTCAACCAATACTGAGGCGGTAAGTGCTTTTGGAATTAGTCCTGATAATATGTTTCCATTTTGGGATTTTGTTGGTGGGCGTTATAGCTTATGGTCGTCAATTGGATTATCTATAATACTATACATTGGCTATGATAATTTTTGTGAGCTACTTAATGGTGCCAGAGATATGGATAAGCATTTTGTAGAAACTAGTGATTTGAAACAAAATATGCCGGTTATGCTTGCACTAATTAGCCTTTGGTATATTAATTTTTATGATTATACTACTCAAGTGATTTCACCATATAATACCCGTCTTACAAGATTACCTGCTTATATACAACAACTTGAAATGGAGAGTAATGGTAAATCGGTAGATAAAAATGGTAATTTACTAGGGTATAAAACGTGTCCAGTTATTTGGGGTGATAGTGGAATTAATGGTCAACATGCATACTATCAGCTTCTACACCAAGGTACCAGTATTTATCCGATGGATATAATATTGGCATTGTCTGATAAGTTTAGTGATAAGACTCATAACCAGATTTTACAATCTAATGCTATTGCTCAGGCACAAGCTTTTATGATTGGTAAGACTTCAGAACAAGCAAAGTCTGAGTTAATAGCAAGTGGTGAATCTCTTGAACGATCCGAATTTCTGTCTAAACATAAAGAATTCCGTGGTAATCGCCCAACAAATATGATACTCTTACCTGAAATATCTCCGTATTATCTTGGAAATTTAATTGCTTTATATGAACATAAAACATTTGTTCAAGGTATAATATGGAATATTGACTCATTTGACCAATGGGGAGTTGAACTTGGTAAGCAATTAGCAAAAGGTATATTAAACGATATAGTACTAGAAAATGTATCATCTACTGATAGTTCTACGACTAGTATGATAAAAGAGTGTATAACGGCTAATAAAAATTAATATAAAAGGTATAAAATGTTAAATGTAAAACAAAAACAATATTTAAAGGGTGTTGCTCATGACTTGGAGCCGGTTGTTAGAATCGGGGATAAAGGGTTAACACTTTCAGTTATAAAAGAAATTGAAGTAAATCTAACAGCGCATGAATTAATTAAAATTAAAGTTTTTGGTGATGAAAGAGATGCTCGTATCAGCATGATAGATGAAATTTGTCAAAAAACTTCTTCAGAGTTAGTGCAGCATATTGGCAAGTTATTAGTAATCTATCGCCAAAGTGAACAAAAAAAAATCAGTATCCCAAATAAGTAATTAATTATTTAGATTAAACTGGAGGCTATAAGCTATGCAAAAATATAATGTTGCAGTACTTGGTTGTGGTGCCATCTTTGGGCGTCATTTATCAGCAATTCAAAATAATCCTGAGTATTATAAATTAGTCGGATTATATGACCCCAAAATAGAACTTCAAGATAAATATAGCAAAGATCTAAATGTACGAGCTTATGAATCAGAAGATGCTGTTTATAAAGATCCTAGTATAAACTGTGTGGTGATTTTAACTCCCAATAATCTTCATTATTCTCAAACAATAAAAGCCCTAAATAGTAAAAAACATGTTATATTAGAAAAACCCGCTACTTTTTTGGGTAATGAATTAAAAGAACTTGAACAAATAGCTAAGCTAAATGGTGTTAATATTTTTGGTGTGTTACAAGTTAGGTTAAATCCTGCGGTTATTATCACTAAACGTGCTATAGCAAATGGCCTTTTGGGGAATATTCGTGGAGTTTCTTTAGTACAAAGGTGGCAGCGACCCATAAACTACTTCACTGGCTGGAGAGGCAGTATGGCAACTGGTGGAGGTACACTTCGTGAATTTGGGGTGCATTATTTAGATACCTTGCAGTTTCTTTTAGGTGTTCCAAAAGTTATAAGTGCTAGTTTCTTTAATACCAAATTTATGGCAACTGATGTTAATGACACAGTATATTCCTTATTTGACTTTGGTAGCCATGGTGGTTCTATGGAAATTTCAATTGCTGCAGAACCCAAAAATCTAGAATGCACTTTATCAATTATGAGTGATAATGGTTTTGTCAAACTTGGTGGTAAATCACTTGATGAAATAGTTGTAAGCGACTTTCTTAGTGAAGATAATGCTACTAAATTTAATAAAATTAAACAAAATGTTCTTGAAAGTGAAGTTGCAACTCTAGCAACAGTAGGTGCATCACCATATCACCCAGAACTCTATCGTCAGATCATATTAGAACCTTCAAGATTTGCTTTAGGTGAAATGTATAATGTTATTGATTTAGTTGAGCGTATTTATGCGCTACGAAAATAATACTAGCAATTTTGCTAAAGTAGCATTTTTATTATTTATAGCAGCTTTTTTTATTATTACATTTTTGATATTACATAAAGCCAGCCATCCACAAAATCCAACTTTTTCTGAAGTTGCCTATTCTAATTTGTTGTCTGAGTCAATAGATGAAGATGCTGATAATGGTGAGGTTTTATTTACTTCTGAATTAATCCCAGAATCATTACCCGTAGCTCACGCTTCGAGTCTTGATGCTTTGCCAGATGGTAAACTAATTGCTTTTTGGTTTGCTGGAAGTCGTGAAGGTGCAACTGACGTAAAAATATGGCAATCAGTATATGATGGGAAAAAATGGGGTAGTGTCACTGATGTAGTATCGCCAAACCAAACTGCAAATGATACCAAACGTTTTACTAAAAAAGTGGGCAATCCAGTTGTTTATCGTAGTATTAATGGGATCCTTCATTTATTCATAGTGTCAGTTGGTATTGGTGGTTGGTCTGGAAGTGGGTTAAATCATTATATGTCTCATGATAATGGCAAAACATGGGGTAGGGGTGAGAGACTTATTTTAAGCCCGATTTTAAATATTAGCACCTTAGCTCGCACTAGTGCGGTTACTTTAAGTGATGGCGGATTTTATTTACCAGTTTATCATGAGTTTATACGAAAGTATCCAGAAATGCTTAGGTTTGATAGAGATGGTAATTTTATGAGTCAAACACGGTTAAATTCGTATACTGGATTATTGCAACCAAGTATTCTTCCTCTATCTAATCTGAAAGCTTATGCATATTTACGTACTCATCGTAAATACGATAATCATCTATACTACGAGGTAACAAAAGATGGTGGAATTACTTGGTCAGAACCTAAACCTACTAATCTAAGTAATGAAAACTCATCAATAGTTGTTGCACAAGTTGATAAAAATAAATACCTAATGGTGCATAATCCTAGTAAACGGGATAAATTATCCTTAGCTATTTCAAATGATGGAGTTAAATGGACTGAGGTATATTCACTTGAAGATACTATTGGTAATGAGTTTTCATATCCTAGTATTCAGGTTCATGGTGATATAGTTGATATCATATATACATGGAAGCGTAAAAATATTAAGCATGTTAGATTCAATAAAGCATGGCTTAATCAGAAAGCTGGTGAGTTAAATAATGATGAATAATAATTTAATTACAACGGTAACTAGTGGCTTATTAATTAGCATTTTAATTACTATTTTTGTATCTATAATGTTTGGGCTAAGAGCTAATAATAGTGATCTAGTTGTTAAACAAGCTAAAATGGGTTTCTTACGCTTTATTATCACAATTGTAGCGTTTTTAATAGTGCTTTTTGTTCCAGTATACAAAAGTTTGACGTTAACTGAATTACTCCGTGGAATTATTGGGGATTTAAGTATAACAACCTTATTAATCTTGCTATTGGTACTAAGAAATAATTTATTTAATCATCAAATAAGTGTGGGTGAGTTTGAACCATTAGTAATGCGTTATAATAAAGTTCCAAATCGTGCTTTTGCTTTTATAATAGTTGTTTTGGGGTGTTTTTTATATAGTTCATATCTTGGGTATATTCGCTTTGATATTTATGATATTGGGTATTTTCCAAGTCCATTATTTATGTTGGTTTTAGGGATAATCGAATTATTCTTATGGTTTAGTGCGAGGCGTTATGCACTACTTTGGTTAATAGCCGTTTTATGTTTCTATTTTAAATGTGAATCTTCACATAATCTCTGGGATTATTTATTTGATCCGGTTCTTTGGCTAATTTGTTTAATTAGATTGTTCAGGTTTTAGAGCGCAAGAGTATGGATCCCAGCCTCCGCTGGGATGACGGTTTTAATGTCGCTGGGATGACGGTTTTAACGCTGGGATGACGGTTTTAACGCTTGGATGACGAAAAAATAATTAAACTAAGGTATCATCAGGGTCTACGTAGGTATATCCTAAATCACGAGCTACAGCTTCATAAGTTACCTTACCTTCACAGATATTTAATCCATTTTTTAGATGTTTATTAGTCTTGATTGCTTCTTTCCATCCCTTATTAGCTAGTATTACTGCAAATGGTAATGTTGCATTAGTAAGTGCTAGGGTAGAAGTAGTTGCAGCCGCTCCAGGCATATTAGCAACACAGTAATGCACAACTCCGTCAACTACAAATGTTGGTTGTTGATGAGTTGTTGCCTTTGATGTTTCAAAGCAGCCACCTTGGTCAATAGCCACATCAACAAGCACACTGCCTTTTTTCATAGTCTTTAGCATTGCTTTAGTAACTAACTTAGGTGCGGCAGCACCAGCTATTAGTACGGCACCAATAACTAAATCAGCTTCAGCAACAGCAATTTCAAGATTCATATGATTACTATATAAAGTCTTAATACGACCATTATAAACGCTATCAATTTCTTTTAAAACATTTAAGTTACGATCCAAAATAGTAACATCAGCTCCAAGTCCTGCTGCCATTCGAGCAGCATTAATCCCAACAACACCGCCACCAATGACTACCACATTAGCTGGTTTTACTCCTGGGACTCCACCAAGTAGAATGCCACGACCACCTTTATGTTTTTCTAATGCATGAGCCCCAGACTGGATTGATAAACGCCCAGCAACCTCTGACATCGGTGCTAATAGAGGCAGACCTCCATTATTATCAGTAACTGTTTCATAAGCAATTGCTATACATCCTGATTTAAGAAGAGCTTTAGTTTGTTCTGGATCTGGTGCTAGATGTAAATAAGTAAACAATAATTGCCCAGGGCGTAACATTTCGCATTCATTAGGTTGTGGTTCTTTAACCTTAACTATCATATCACTTTTAGCATAGATTTCTTTAGCACTATCAATTACAATAGCTCCAACATTAAGATAATCTAAATCACTAAACCCAACGCCATCACCAGCATCTTTTTCTACTATAACTTGATGACCATTGCGAATTAACTCGTTAACTCCTGATGGAGTCATGCCTACACGATATTCATGATTTTTAATTTCTTTAGGTATACCAACTAACATTTACTTTCCTTAAAATAAGCTTATAGATTTTGTAAGAATTTTTTAAATTCTACACCAGTCTCTGGATGTTTTAATCCCAACCCTACGGTTGCTTTTAAAAACCCTAATTTAGAACCGCAGTCATAGCGGGTTCCAGTTATTATTTGCCCATATATATCTTCATATTGCAATAAATTAGATATAGCATCAGTTAATTGTATTTCACCACCAACACCTTTTTGAGTATTGGCTAATAAGGTGAAAATTTTGGGAGTTAAAATATAGCGACCAATTACTGCTAGATTTGATGGAGCTAATTCAGGTTTTGGCTTTTCAACTATTTTTTTAACTTTAGGATATTTATCATCAGAAATTTCTACTATACCATATGAAGAAACCTCAGATAGTTGTACCTCATTTAGTCCTAATACAGATGAATTAGTTCGTTCATATACTTCTATCATCTGTTTTAGAGCACCACTTGGAGAGTCAATTAATTCATCAGCTAGAATCACCGCAAATGGTTCGTTACCAACTACAGATTTAGCGCATAATACAGCATGCCCTAGACCAAGAGCAACTGACTGTCTTATGTAAATACAGTTTATATCTTCTGGTAATATGTTTCTTGCAATTTTGAGCATTTCTGTTTTATTTTTTAGTTCTAATTCAGATTCTAATTCGTATGCCTTATCAAAATGATCTTCTATCGAACGTTTATTTCGCCCAGTAATAAAAATTAAATCAGTAATTCCAGATTTTACCGCTTCTTCAACCGCATATTGAATTAATGGCTTATCAACAATAGAAAGCATCTCTTTGGGAGATGCTTTGGTTGCTGGTAAAAATCTAGTTCCTAATCCTGCAACAGGAAATACTGCTTTAGTTATTCTTGATGCAGTCATTATTTAGTTTCAGAAAAAAAATAATATTCTAATTGTTGACGTAAATATTTACGTGATGCTTCATCTGCAAGGTTTAACCTGTTTTCATTAATAAGCATTGTTTGATGTTTAAGCCAGTTTTGCCATGCTTCTTTAGAGACACTATCAAATAAACGTTTGCCAAGTTCTCCTGGCAAAGGTTGAAAGTCAAGAGCCTCAGATTCTATACCTAATTTAATACATTGTATTGTACGCGTCATTATTTAAATCTTTCTAAAAATAACTGTTGAATTAACTCCACCAAAACCAAATGAGTTAGATAACACTACATTTACTGGTTTTTCACGAGCTACATTTGGCGTATAATCCAAATCACATTCTTCGTCTTGGTTAAATATATTTATAGTTGGTGGAATTACATTCTCTTTTAGAGACATAATCGAAAATACGGCTTCAATTGCACTAGCAGCACCTAATAAGTGTCCCGTCATTGATTTAGTAGAACTAATTGATACTTTATGCGCATAATCACCAAAACAAGCTTTCATGGCATTAGTTTCATTCAAATCACCAACGGGGGTAGAGGTACCATGGGCATTTACATAGCCTATATCTTGTGGATTTAGCTCTGCACTTTTAAGAGCTTGTTGCATACTTCTAAGAGGTCCATCTACAGTTGGGGCTGTCATGTGATAAGCATCAGCAGTTGCTCCATAACCAACTAATTCTGCATAAATTTTAGCTCCACGTTTTTTTGCGTGTTCATATTCTTCTAACACTAACACAGCAGACCCTTCGCCCATTATAAAGCCATCACGATCACGATCCCACGGTCTTGAGGCTGTTTTTGGATCATCATTTCTAGTAGATAAGGCACGGCAAGCATTAAATCCAGCAACACCAACACCACAAATAGGTGATTCGGCACCACCAGCTAATATCACATCACAGTCCCCGTGTTGTATGTATCGCATAGCGTCACCAATACAGTGATTGCTACTAGCACAAGCACTAACTACTCCGTAGTTGACACCTTGATAGCCGTATAATATTGATAGATTACCAGCTGCCATATTACCAATTGCTCCAGTAATGAAGAATGGTGATATCTTACGTGGACCACGTTCTTTAAGAATGACTGAATTTTCTTCAATTGAAGGTAAGCCACCAATTCCAGAACCAATAATAACGCCAACACGAGTCTTATCAAGATTTTGGTATTCTTCAAGCCCTGCATCACGTACTGCCTGAACCCCAGCTACCATACCATAACGAATAAATAAATCCATGCGTCTAGAATCTTTTTCATCAATAAAGCCATTGGTAGAAAAGTTTTTAACTTCACCAGCAAACCCCGTACCAAAAGTACTTGCATCAAAATGGGTTATTTTATCAATACCACTTATTCCATTTTTAATATTATTCCATGATGTTTGTAAATCGTTGCCAACTGGTGATACTATTCCAATTCCAGTTACCACCACACGTTTTTTGTTACTCATTTTTTACTCCTTTAGTATAAGGTTTTATTTATTTTGTCCTGCTAGATACAACCAAGTATCAATTACAGTATCTGGGTTAAGAGAAATTGTTTCAATTCCTTCATCTATAAGCCATTTGGCAAAATCAGGGTGGTCTGATGGTCCTTGACCACAAATTCCTATATATTTTTTATGTTTCAAACATGCTTTAATAGATAAATGTAACATTGCTTTTACTGCTTCATTACGTTCGTCAAATGAAGCAGCTATTGCACCATTTGAATCTCTATCAATACCTAAGGTTAATTGAGTCATGTCATTTGATCCAATTGAAAACCCATCAAAATATTTCAAAAATTCTTCAGCTAAAATTGCATTCGATGGAATCTCACACATCATATATATTGAAAGTCCATTTTTGCCACTTTCAAGTCCGTTTTCGGCAAGTAAACTAATAACCGCAGCAGCTTCTTTGGTGGTTCTAACAAAAGGAATCATAATAGTTACATTATCTAAACCCATTTGATGGATAACTTTATTAATAGCCATACATTCAAGTTCAAAACATTCTCTAAAGCTTGGTGATATATAGCGAGATGCTCCTCTAAAACCCATCATTGGATTTTCCTCAGTCGGTTCATACAGTTTACCAGCAATCAAATTAGAGTATTCATTTGATTTAAAGTCAGATAAGCGTACAATAACTTTTTTAGGGTAGAATGCAGCAGCTATAGTTGCTATACCTTCAGCTAATTTATCTACATAAAAACCAACAGGGCTATCATAGCCAGAGATTTTATTGCGAATAATGTCTTTTAATTGCTGTGGAATGGTATCATATTCAAGTAATGCCTTGGGATGAATACCAATTTGACGATTAATTATAAATTCAAGACGCGCAAGACCAACACCATGGTTTGGAATCTGAGAGAAATTAAACGCTAATTCTGGATTTCCTACATTCATCATGATTTTAACAGGTAAATCAGGCATAGTACCAGTATCTAATTCAAGTACTTCAACGTTTAGTTTACCATCATAAACATGTCCAGTATCACCTTCACAGCAAGATACCGTAACTAACATACCATCTTTTAAAATAGTTGTTGCAGTTTCACAACCTACTATGGCTGGGATCCCAAGCTCACGAGCAATAATTGCAGCATGGCAGGTTCTTCCACCACGGTTAGTAACAATTGCAGCCGCGCGTTTCATTACAGGCTCCCAATCTGGGTCAGTCATATCAGTTACTAGTATATCACCAGGCTCAACTCGATTCATATCATGATGGTCTTTGACTAGTTTTACTATTCCAGTTGCAGCCTTTTGCCCAACAGCTCTACCCGTGATTAGAGTTGCGGCACTATTTTCTGAAATACGATAACGAATTTGTTTGCTAGTGCTAGATTCTTGTGATTTAACTGTTTCAGGACGTGCTTGCAAAATATAAATTTTACCATCTATACCATCAAGTCCCCATTCGATATCCATCGGTCTTTGGTAGTGTTTTTCTATAATAACTGCAAATTTGGCTAACTCTGTAATGTGTTTATCGTTTATAGAGAACTGTTTACTAGCGTTATCATTAACATTTACAGTCCTTACAGATTTACCCGTATCTGGAGTTCCACTAAACTCCATTTTAATTACTTTACTACCCATGTTTTTACGAATGATAGCTGTTTTGTTTTTAGCTAATGAAGGTTTATATACATAAAATTCATCTGGATTTACCATCCCTTGTACGACACATTCACCTAAGCCGTAGCTTGAAGTGATAAATACAACATCCTCAAATCCTGACTCAGTATCAATAGAAAACATAACTCCAGAACTACCAATATCTGAGCGTACCATTTTTTGGATGCCAGCCGATAGGTAAATTAGAGAGTGATCAAATCCTTTATGTACTCGGTAGGAGATTGCACGATCATTGTATAAAGAAGCAAATACTTTTTTTATCGCAAGCATTACTTGTTCGATCCCGTGGATGTTTAAGTGAGTGTCTTGTTGCCCTGCGAATGATGCATCAGGCAAATCTTCAGCAGTCGCTGATGAACGAACTGCGACACTAATCTGAGCACCATAAATCTCAAGCATTTTGCTATATGCTATTTCTATGTCTTTACTTAAATCTTCGGGAAATGGAGTTTCTAAAATCCAGGATTGTATTTGTCTACCGGTTTTTGCAAGAGCAATTACATCATCTACATCCAATGTTTTTAGGATGCTATCGATTTTATCTTTTAGGCCATTTTGTTGTAGAAATCTTTTATAAGCATCTGCAGTAGTTGCAAAACCACCTGGTACAGTAATACCTTTAGAGTTTAATTGTGAAATCATCTCACCAAGTGAAGCATTTTTGCCACCTACAAGACTTATATCAGTCATACGTAAATTTTCAAACCAGATAACGTTTTGCATATCTTGTATCCTTTAGATTTTATATCTTAATTGCAGTATATATCTTATCATATTTGATAATTAGTTGTTTATTTAGCAATATTTAAGCGTTTCATAATTTCATAATATTTATCAGCTGTTCTTTGAATTATATCCTGAGGTAAATCAGGTAATGGTGGCTGTTTATTCCATTTTAGAGTAAGCTCTAAATAATCACGTAGATATTGCTTATCAAAACTAGGCGGATTATTCCCAACAACATATTCATTAACATCCCAGAAACGAGACGAGTCTGGTGTTAAAACTTCGTCCATTAGGATGAGTTTACCTTCAGCATCCAAGCCAAATTCAAATTTGGTATCAGCAATTATAATATTATGCTTTAGTGCTAATTCACTAGCTTTTTTATATAAGCTAATTGCGGTATCATTTAGTTTTTTAGTTAATTCAGTACCAATTAAATCTTGGCATTGTTTTATTGAAATATTTTCATCATGATCACCAACTGCGGCTTTGGTTGAAGGTGTAAATATTGGCTCTTCTAATTTCTCTGCATTTTTTAGTCCTGCTAGAAGTTTAATCCCACATATTTCCCCAGTTTTTAGGTAATCTTTGTAGCCAGTTCCAGCTAAATATCCTCTGACAATAACTTCAACTGGTACTGGTTTTAGTTTTTGAACAATTACTGCTCGATCTTTTGCATATTCTAGCTCAGATCCTGATAAATAATTGGATAGTTGAAGGTTAGTTAAATGATTAGGGCAAATATCTTTCAGATATTCAAACCAAAATAATGATATCTGGGTAAGGTACTTACCTTTATTAGGAATTAACTGCCTTAGGATAACATCAAAAGTTGAGATTCTATCACTTGCTACCATTAGCATGGTTTTACTATCAATATCATATAAATCTCGTACTTTGCCAGAGTATATTTTAGTCAATGATTTTATATCAGTCATGATTTAATTCCTAATTCAAGTTTTATTTCATTAATTTGTTGTAATAATAATTCTATATTATCACCCAACATTGTAAGGTGTCCCATTTTGCGTCCAATATTAGCAATTTGTTTATCATATAGATGTAGTTTTAGATTGTCATATTTTGATAGTACCCCTTCAAAATTTGGAGGGGTAGTCTCATTTAACCAAATATCACCCAGTAAGTTTAGCATTATCGCTTTACTATTGGGTAGGGTACTTCCAAGTTTTAGATTACAAATAGCTCTTACTTGTTGCTCAAATTGCGAAGTTATATTAGCATCAATGGTATGATGTCCAGAATTATGAGGTCGCGGCGCCATTTCATTTGCTATAATTTGATCATCTTTGGTAATAAAAAACTCTATAGCCAAAACGCCAATATAATTAAGCTTATTTATTATTGCAATAGCATAAGCCGTTATTTGGTCTTGAAGTTGTTTATCTATATTTGCTGGAGCTATTGTAATATCTAAAATCCCATTTTTATGGATGTTTTGTGATACAGGATAGACTACTACTTCATTCTGACTTCTAGCTACAATTACTGATACTTCAAGTTTGATATCTATTAATTTTTCTAAAATACATGCTCTTTGTGTAAGTTTTGTAAACCCAGCACTTAATTCATCAATATTATTTACACGAATCTGTCCCTTACCATCATAACCAAGAGTGTTAGTTTTTAGAATAGATGGAAATATATCAGGGGCTATATTATTTATATCGGTTTGATTGTCTATAGGCAAATATTTAGTAGTTGGAATACCTAAACTATTGAAAAATGCTTTTTCATTTAGACGGTTTTGAGCGATTAATATCGCTGAAGCATTCGGGTATACTGGAACTTTATTTTCTAAATATTTGAGACTATCTACTGGAATGTTTTCAAATTCTGTAGTAATTACATCTGATATATTGGCTAATTCATCTAAGCCATTTTTATCATCATAGTTGGTTTTTATATGATAATTAGCCAAAGTAGCTGCAGGGCAATTAATATCGGGCTCTAATACTGCAACTTGATAACCCATTTGCCTTGCAGCTATTATAAACATTCGTCCTAATTGACCACCCCCCAAGATTCCAAGGCATTTAGGTGGTAAAATTACATTTGATAGCATCTATTCTAGCTCCGGTAGATTCATCTGAATTACCATGCGAGTTTGATTATCACGAAAGGCGTGTAGTTTAGCTGCTAAGGTTTCATCAAATCTTGCTAGTATTGCTATAGCCATAAGAGCTGCATTAGCTGCTCCAGCATCTCCAATAGCCATTGTAGCTACAGGAATGCCTTTTGGCATTTGTACGATCGACAATAGCGAATCCTGACCATTTAGGTGTTTTGAAGCAATCGGTACCCCAATTACTGGCACAATAGTTTTACTAGCTACCATCCCCGGTAAATGTGCCGCTCCTCCAGCTCCAGCGATAATAACTTTTAACCCATGAGATTCTGCAGCTTCAGCGTATTCAAACATAAAGTTCGGTGTACGATGTGCTGAAACTACTAGTGCTTCATAATTGACATCAAAATCTTTTAGTATTTTAGCAGCGTTTTTCATGGTTTCCCAATCGGAATTGCTACCCATTATAAGACCAACTTTTATCATATCAAATCCTTTTCTTTTTATAAATGTTTTAGGGCATGGATCCCAAACTCGCGACGAACAGCATCTCATTCATGTTTGGGATGATGGAAAACTTGTCATCCCAGCCTTTATTTAGGTCATCCCAGCGGAGGCTGGGATCCATGCTCTCTTGCTGTTATTTCAAATTATTGTGTAGTTTATATATTATTTCCAATGCCTCTCGTGCGGTTAAATTATCTGGGTTAAGTGTTTTTAATTGTTCCAAAGCATCTGTTTCATTTTCAGTTAGTTGAGGTACTATATTTGTAGCTATAGCTTCATCATTTTCAATTGGAATACTAAATAAATCTAATTGATGTGAATGGTTTTGCTCCAGCTGGGCTAAATTTTTCTGAGCGACATTAATTACATTTTTGGGTACTCCAGCCAAACGAGCTACCTGTATTCCATAACTTTTGGCAGCAGGGCCTTCGTGTACATTATGAAGAAATACTATGGTATCTTTATCTTCAATCGCACTTAAATGAACGTTACGTATTATACTATAATTTTTACTTAGTTCAGTTAGTTCAAAATAATGGGTTGCAAACATAGTATATGCTTGGATTCTTTCAATTAATTGTCGTGCTATAGCATTAGCTAGAGCTAAACCATCAAAAGTTGATGTTCCACGCCCAACTTCATCCATCAAAATTAAAGATCGACTAGTAGCATTATTTAGAATATTGGCTGTTTCTGACATTTCAACCATGAATGTAGAACGCCCACGTGATAAGTCATCAGATGCTCCAATACGAGTAAAAATCCTATCTAGTGGTCCAATGTAAGCGCTTGTTGCTGGAACAAAGGAACCAATATGTGCCATTAATACAATAATCGCAGTTTGCCGCATATAGGTAGATTTACCACCCATATTAGGTCCGGTAATTAATAAAAATTTATTGCTACCGTTAAGTTCAATATCATTTGCAATAAACTGCTCAACTTCTGAAGCAACAACTGGATGGCGTCCATTTTTGATTTTTATTTGATTTTCAAGCACCATGTTTGGACGCTTAAAGTCTAATTCAGTGGCAATTCTTGCAAAGTTATTCAAAACATCAAGTGTTGCTAGAGCTTCGGCTAATTGTTGAAGTAATTCTATGAAACTACTTAGATAAATTAATATCTCATTATAAAGCTGCTTTTCTAAAAGTAAGGCTTTATCATAAGCGAATAAAACTTTCTCTTCAAACTCTTTTAGCTCAGTAGTGGTATAGCGTTCAGCGTTTTTTAGGGTCTGAGTTCTGATGTAATTACCAGGAACTTTGTCACCATTTATTTTTGAGATTTCAATATAGTAACCATGTACACGGTTAAACTCAACTTTTAAAGTATTAATTCCAGATTTTGTACGTTCTTGTTCTTCTAAATTAAGTAGATATTGATTTCCATTGGTACGAATATTATGCAGATAGTCTAGTTCTTCGTTATAGCCATCATTAATAACACCGCCATCCCGAATTAGATTATTTGGTTCTGGTTTGATAGCTTGAGTTAGCTTTGCTAGCACATCATTAGGAAAATTTTTAATAGTATTATAAATATTACTAAGTGTTGTATTGTTGGTATTTGGAAATATCAATTCTGGTAATATTTTTAGTGTATCTCGAAGTCCAGATAAATCGCGTGGACGAGCTGAGCCTAGTGCTATTCTTGAGGTAATACGCTCTATATCATTAATACTCTTCAGAGTATCATAAATATTATTATTGTTGGTACTTAGTTCTGTAACACTATCTAAGCGTTTATTTATAGCTTCATGATTTCGAAGTGGATGGTTAAGCCATTTATAAAGTAAGCGACTACCCATTGAAGTTGCGCATTTATCAAGTATTGATAATAGTGTAGGGGAGCGTTCGCCATTGATAGTATAGTTGATTTCTAAATTACGTCTTGAAATTGCATCAAGAATAAGATAATCAGAGTTATTTTCAGCTATTATATTATTAATATGTGGTAATTCACCATATGTCATTTGTTTAGCATAATTTAGAAGAACACCTGAAGCTACAACTCCTAGTTTGAAATTACTAATTCCAAAACCTTCTAAGTCTTTAACTTCAAAATGTTCACATAAGTTTTTATGTTGTGTAGCATAATCAAAATGCCAATCAGGGATAGCTTTTATAGAGGATTTATCATATAGATGTCTGATATTTTGAATGATTGATTCTGGAACTACTAATTCACTTGGGCTAATTCGTTCAAGAGTATTAAAAAGATCATCACTAGTAATTTGTTCTATATAAAATTTGCCAGCAGATAATGATAAGGTAGCAATTCCATAGTTATTTTTAGATAAGTAAATACAAGATAGTAAATTCTCTGTTTTTTCATCAAGAAGTAGGGCATCGGTAATAGTGCCTGGTGTTAGAATCTTAGTTACTTTTCGCTCAACTGGTCCTTTGCCTGTTACTTCACCAACTTGATCAACGATAACGATAGATTGGCCAATTTTTACTAGTTTAAGCAAGTATTGCTCTACAGCATGAAATGGTACGCCTGCCATTTTGATAGGGTTACCAGCTGAATTACCACGTGTTGTTAATGTAATCCCTAATAACTTGGATGCAATTTCAGCATCTTCAAAGAATAGTTCATAAAAATCACCCATGCGATAAAATACTAGCATATCAGGGTGGTTCGCCTTTATGCCTAGATATTGCTGCATCATTGGAGTATGCTCTGTTTTAGCTATACTACCGCCAGGTAGATTTGTCATAGGTGCTTTTGAATTACCTTTAAAAGTTCAGGGTGAATTTTTGGGTTCCCCGCTACGATGCTACCAGTTTGCCAAAATTCGGAAGTATTGTTAAAGTCACTCATCATGCCACCAGCTTCTTTAATTAATATATATCCGGCTGCAACATCCCATGGCTGTAGGTTGAATTCCCAAAATCCATCAAGATGTCCAGCTGCTACATAAGCCAAATCAATTGCGGCAGAGCCACTTCTACGGTGACCCGAAGTATTTGGTAACATTTCTTTAAGTATAGCAATGTATTTATCAAGAATACTCATATCGTAAGTTGGAAACCCCGTACCAACTAATGCATCTTCTAGGTAGTTAACCTTACTAACTCGAAGTCTTTTGTCATTAAGATAAGCCCCTTTACCTATTTCAGCACGGTATAAGTCATTGCGATTAGGGTCAAAAACTATTCCATGAGTGATTTTATCACCTTGTTTAAATGCTATAGAGATTGAATATTCTGGATGCCCATGGATAAAGTTGGTTGTACCATCTATAGGGTCAATAATCCATGTGAAGTCAGAGTTGTTATTTATACTTCCAATTTCTTCAGATAAAATATTATGCTCTGGGTGGGCTTTTTTTATCGTGTCAATAATTATTTGTTCGGATTTTTTATCTAATTCAGTAACGTAGTTATTTATCCCAGCTTTTTTTTCGACGCGTAAATTAGATGGGTTGTGACTACCTTGTTGAATGATGTTTGCTGCCTGGTAGGCTGCCTTAGTGGCAATATTAATAATTCCTGACATTTAAGTTCCTTTTTCATGTATTCTAAGGGTAGATTTTACCTCTTTTGAACAGGTTTATGTTAGAATCATTCGTTAATATGATAGAAGGTGAAAATAAAAAATGGCAAAATTTGATATATCTAAGCTAAACATAGAAGCACAACAACATTTTTATAAAGGTTGTGATATATTTTTTATGCATGGCTGGTTTAGTGCTTATTTATCAGCACCTAGTGACAGTGAAGAAGATGACGTAATACCAATTTATTTGGTACTTGATGAAGATAAAATGTCTGATGAAAAGGCATTTACCAAATTCTTAGATAGTCTAATGGATTTATTTGGTGAAATTGCTGATAATCTTTATGAAAAAAATAAAGCATTAAAACCTATATTAAATTTGAATGGTGCATCAAATTCTGATAATTTGACAATACAAGAAAAGCGTAATTTATTTGTGTGGCTTTATGGTTACCTAAGTGGATTTGTTGTTATAGGTTCAGATATTACTGAATACTGTAAGGATGAAAAACTCTTAGATGAGGTGTTTTTTCCGGCACTAATCACAATTTGTAGCGCTTTATTATTATTAGCAAAAGAGGTAAACCCAAAAGATATATTTGCACCAAACGCTCTTGAGGATTATAATGATTTATGCCTAGATCTTGATGATATGTGGGAAAATGATGAAGGTGGTAAAACATTTCTTCAAACACTGGAAGGTCAAGAATATACTTTACCATTTAGTGCGCTATGTGATGCGCTAACTGCTATATTTTTTGTGGTTAGAACTGCTGATGAAGCCAGAATGAGCCAACAGGCAGTTAACCCTTTATTAAAAAATCTATCAATTCACTAAGTTATTTTTTTAGTGTATTTATGGGTGAAATTTTCTAAAAATTCATCAGTTGCAATTTGGGAGTGGTGAGTAAATTCACCCATCCATTTACGGGTTGCAATAAACTCATCTATAAATTCATCACGCTTAGCTAATTGGAGTTTAGCAATCCAATTACTAAAGTATTTACTATATTCTTCAATTTTATCAAGTCTGGTTTTATCAGAGGCAATAATATCTGCATATAAAGATGCATCTTGATCAAAAATTCGTCCCATTAGAGCTAATTTTGTTTGATAAATTGGGCTTGCTAGACTAAATAAATTATCTGGGAGTTGATTGTTGGCTTTAAGAAATGAACCTAAAACAAAAGTAGAAAAATGCTCAATCCCTTGAATGAAATCCATTGCGGTATCGTGAGTTTTGGCGTCCATATCAGTCACCATAAAGCCCATTTGGCTGATACTGTTAATTACCCATTGGTAATCACCACGACCACCACAATTAATTACTACCTGTTTATCAGGGTTTTCTATAGTTGGTCCAAACATGGGGTGAAGCCCAAGTACTGCCCCTGTATGTACCTTTAGCATAGCTTCTATAGGTTCAGTCTTGACACTAGTAAAGTCAGCTAATATGGTGGATGTCTTTAAATGAATGCCAACTTGATTGATAATGTTAAGAGTGGTATTTATAGGTACACAAATAACAACAAGATCGGAGTTTTGAAGGATTGTACTTGCATTATCCCAATCATCTTTATCTAGAGATTGGACATTGAATCCTTGTTGTTGCCAAAGTTTGGTAAACAGCAGCCCCATTTGACCGTAGCCGCCAATGATAGTAATGAGTTTTTGCATTTGGTTTTATAAGTAAGATAACAAAATACTAGTAGCGAATAAGGCTCGCGCCCCAAGTATAGCCAGCTCCTACACCCTCTAGCATAATTAGATCTCCGCGTTTGATCTTACCAGATTTTACAGCTTCGTCAAATGCAAGTGGTACAGATGCAGCAGAGGTATTACCATGTCTATCAACTGATACAATAACTTTATCCATAGGTATTCCTAGGTGACTTGCAGTTGATTCAATAATTCTAAGATTTGCTTGATGTGGTATTAGCCAATCAACTTGGCTACAAGTATAGCCGGTTTTGTTAAGTACACTTGTTGCAACTGATGCAAGGTTTTTAACGGCCATTTTAAAAACAGCTTTACCGTCCATCTGAATGTATGGCTTACCTTTGATAGCTCCATTATAAATATGACCATTTACACTAAGTTGCTTTTCACCGGATCCATCAGCGTGAAGTTCGCTAGCTATAACCCCTTGTTCATTACTTGCTTCTATAATAACAGCACCAGCACCATCACCAAAAAGTACACAGGTGTTTCTATCTGTAAAATCGACAAATCTTGAAACCGTATCAACTCCGATAAGAAGTATTGATTTTGCTAAGCCACTTCTAATATAAGCATCAGCAGTATGTATACCGTATAAAAACCCAGCACATGCAGCTTGTAAGTCAAATGCAGGTATATTTGTTAGCCCCAAGCGGTTTTGTAAAATACATCCAGTAGCTGGAAATATCATATCTGCAGTTGAGGTCGCAACTAATATCAAATCAATTTTTGATTTATCATAGTTGGCGCTAGTAATAGCATTCATTGCAGCGTTATAAGCCATATCGCTGGTTTTTTCACCGTCATCTGCTATTCTACGTTCTTTAATCCCACTTCGAGATACGATCCATTCATCTGTCGTATCAACCATTGTTTCAAGTTCTTGATTATTCAGGATTTTTTGGGGTAGATAGCTACCAGTTGAAATTATTTTTGAATACTGCATTATGATTATAGACCTTATTTAAAACCCAGTGCTATAGCATGTTTAATTCTTTAAATTCAGCTAGACTGTGGACTTCTTTTTCATGAAGTAATTCTTGATTTTGATTTAAAAATTCTTTTAATAAACTTATTACACCAGCATTTACTTCATGGTACGCTTGTTCTAGTGCGTAATAAAAAGCTACTTCGTCAGCTCCGCCATGGCTTTTTATAACTAAGCCATTTAGACCAAGTAATACTGCACCATTATACTTACGTGGATCAAGACGTGCTTTTACTTTTTTAAGTACTGGATATGCAGCTAGTGCCATTATTTTGGACATTATTGAAGACGTGAATGCTTCTTTTAGAAAAAAGGCAATCATTTTCGCAACGCCTTCCATGGTTTTAAGAGCTACATTACCCGTAAAGCCATCACACACAACCACGTCAACTGTACCTTTGTTGATGTCGTCACCTTCTACGTTACCATAAAAGTTTAAACTGCTTTTTTTGAGTAATTCTGCAGCTTTTTTGATACCTTCGTGTCCTTTGATATCTTCAGTGCCAATATTAAGGATGCCAACGCTAGGGTTGGGTTTTCTGGTAACTGCACGCATTAGTTGGGAACCCATGATGCCAAATTGAAGTAAGTGTTCAGGAGTTGACTCGACATTAGCACCCAAATCAAGCACGCAAACATCACCTTTGATGGTTGGCATTAATTTGGCAATTGCCGGTCTATCAATACCTTTTATAGTTCGAAGAACATAACGGCTTATGGCCATTAGTGCTCCTGTATTGCCTGATGATACAATAGCATGAGCTTTATCATCTTTTAGTTGATTAATAGCCACCCGCATTGATGAATCTTTTTTATTACGCATTGCATTTTGGGGGGGCTCATCCATTCCTACAACTTCAGAAGAATGGATTATTTCTATTCTATCGCTAAACAAAGATAGGTTGTCCCCGATATGTCTATATATAGTATCGCGGTCACCAACCATGATTAGCTTGACGTCTAAGTTGTCTTTAAGGAACTTGAGGCACGCAGGAACCGTTACGTTAACTCCGTGGTCTCCGCCCATCATATCTACTGATAGTACAATAGCCATATCATAATCCCTTAAAGATTATTATTATTCGTCTTTAGTTTTGATGACTTTTTTACCACGGTAAATACCGTTTGGGCTAATATGGTGACGTAAATGCGTTTCACCAGTAGTAGGCTCAAGAGCGATACCAGGAGTAGTTAGAAAATCATGAGCACGACGCATGCCACGTTTTGAAGGGGATTTTTTATTTTGTTGAACTGCCATTGTTAATAACCTTAAAATTAATGCTTCTTTAATACTTCAAAAGAATTATTGTGTATTTCCACAGACGAAACGTAGTTACACGTTTTATGTCGAGGAGCTACGGGTAGAAGCATGATTACTTCATCTTCAATAAAATCAAGCACATTAAACTCAGGGTCTGCAACTATACCATCGGTATATTCTGCATTGTCCCCAAATAGTGCTTCATCTAATTGCGACTCATTTTTAAAAATCGGAACTATATTATTATGACTGATATCTATCTCAACAGGATCAAGGCATATCTGACATAAGGTGGATATTTTACCATATATTAAAATATTAAGTATAGGTTTGTCTAATACATCACCAGATATTTTTATTGTTAGTTGACCTTTTAGACCTTCATATAACTCTAAAGCGCGTTTTAGGGTTGAAACTTCAATATTTTGTTCAAGCGTCATACGGCGAGTTGCAAAATCATAATTATCTATATACATGAGCGCTATCCTAGTTTAAATGTTAAGCTTTTTTATAATTAATTTTTAGACATCTTTGGGATGTGATTGGCATGCCAAAAGCATGTCGTTGTATTTTTTATATTCATTTTAATACCCTAAAAACTATTTAGACCTAGCAATTATTATATCATCTTAAACTAACTGTATAAATTTTAATTAATAGAGATTCCGCTGAGCATATTTATTTTCGAAATTTAAATTTACTATATTTTATATCTGATACCCCCCCCCCCATAAATATACTACACTATATTTATACCACCTATATTTATGTCACCTATTTTAATGGGGTTTTATTGAATTCTTTATTATCATACAATATCGGCTGTTATAGTTAGTACCATAAATTACTAGCTGCATTAATTATGAAAGGTTATAAAAGAAAATGGAAAAGAGAATTGTTATAGTAGCAAATATAAATAATGATAGAGAGCAACGTAGTTTGGCATTAAAGGAAATAGATGATAAATGTGTAGGAAATCATTTGGAAAATTTAATGAACATTAGTATTGAGGATAAAATTGCGCTTGCTAAGTTATACTATCTTGGAGGTAAACTAGAGGATATCAATAATAATAATTTAAAAATTATATCGAAGAGTGAAGATAATCTAGTACGTTTTGAACCAAGCTTAGTTATTAAAAATATTAAAATTACTAATCAAAATGTTTTAATAACACTAGGTGATATATTGTTTGATGATATGACAAGAACCACTTGGTGTGATATGTATTACTATCTTGATTATGATGATAATCGTGTAGCAGCTGATTCGGTTATGGACACCTTTGGTTGGAATCGTGATAAAGGTAAACTTTCTTTATATAAACCTATGCTAAAAAATATAATGAAAGACGGATTAATTGAAGAAAGTTTTATAATAAATACAGATGATTTAGTTGTTTTACCCAGTAAGGCTCAACAAATCTTGCATCAAGGGTTTGGAACTACACAATTTGAAGTCAACCAAGATCTTGATACTGACAATTCTGATGAACATGTTTTTACAGAGGAGGAGATACTTGGAGGTATAAAAATTAAAAACTCTCTAATATCTGAATATTGTGAGAAATTTAGCCCTACCTGTAAATGTTCAAATTATGATGATAAAATAACGGAAAAATTAGCTGATGTTAGAAACATAACAGTGGAGTTTGTTGATACTAATGTAAATACTGAGTTAGATGGAAATAATTATAATTTTCTAATTAGCCCAGAAAGTGTTGATGATAGTAAATATTTAAAATATTCATTCCAAGGTTCAGGTGGTAGTTATAGAATTATTCTACCAAATAATTCTGTACGTGTAGATATTAAGAGTATTGCTGAAGCCGATAAAACTAAAGATGAAAGCTGGGTATTTGATATTTCTAAACAAGCTACTAAGCTAGATAAATTACAATTAAATGTAGACATAGATGCAATCACTGTTGGAGGTAATTATATAAAAATTAACCAGATCCATGGACAAATAATATTTAAGCTTGATTTGGAAAAACAAGTAATTTCAGAGCTGTTATTTGAAGTAGATATTAAAAATAAATCATTGGTTTTACGCAATATAGCGTTTAATGAAGAATATATTGGTGGGATTAATGATGAAAAAATTAAAGAAATTAAAGATGCTATTAATGCAATATCTAAAATTTTTACTGTACCGCACCCAATTTTACTAAGATATAAAGGGTTTCCAAGTTTTTACTGGGGTGAGCAGTTGTTATTAAGTTTAGCTTGTCCAAATATAGATAAAGAGCTTGTAGCGTATTTACAAAAAGAGCACGGTGCATTTTATCAACTCATGATCAAACCAGTTGGAGAACAAGGTGAGGCAATAGTCTTCCCTAGTGCAAATAATCCAATAGTAAATCTTTTAAAAAAAACTCCTTCTTATTCAGAAATAAATACACTTTATGAGAAATATTTAGAATCTTTCAAAAATAATTATCTTTTCTGTAATTCAGTGTCCAGTAATATTTTAAATACTAACGGCTATGATTTAGTTGCAGATAAATTAACTGGGGCGCCAATGTTTATTAAAAACTTTATATATGAAGATATTAAAGGGCAGTATTTAAAGAATATTGTGGATGGGCAGTTAGTAACATGTATAATGAATATTGAAGTAGTTAATGCTGGTGTATATGATAATCAATTAACTGATTTATATAGATTGCCTTCGTCTATTATACACGTTCTTTGTATGGATAACTCTTTTTCTTCAAGTGAAATTTCTAAAATTAAACAAATAACTATAAATCTAACTGATAGTAAGAAGAAGCAGTCAAACTTAGTAATTGGTTTTGAATTAGCTTACTCTAATTTGACTGATCCTGAAATAATGGCAGAGTACCCATTAATGATAATGCTTGAAAATATAGTATTTAGGGTTGGTTTTGATTTAATATCGGGAGAAGTATTCGGTTACGGAAACAATACAGATGAAGCGAGTTATTAATAGATTTAAACTTTACCTGCGGTGGTGATTTACGCAGGTAATATTCTAGTTTAAATGTTAAGCTTTTTTATAATCAAAAATTATTTCACCACCAGGTAGTGTAACATCGGCTATTACATGAACTCCTGATATTATTTTTCGAACTGGTAACATTGTAACTGGTGCAAGAGCATGTTCAAATAATTGTAATGCAGCAGGACCAGTCCAAGCACCATGGACTTTTACATCGCTAACAAAACAACGTACCAGTTGGCATATTTCGGATTCGCGTCCATTAACATGAGGTAGGATTTTTAGTAGAAAAATAGGTGTATTTGCCATTGATTGTTCTGTTGCAAGTTTGTCAAGTTCTGTATATTTAAATCCCATAGTGCCAATTGCGACTGATACGCTATTATATCTTAAGGTTCCAAGTAAGGTGTCTGAGTCTATTTCAAGAGTTGGCCGCGCGAATTTTTTAGGATATCCCCAGATTTCACGTCCTGCGGCAATAGGTGCTAGATCGTCAAGATACATAGCATGAGAATAATTTCCTTGTACGCCATTATATTCAACTTCAATCATCTGTCCTGCTTCACTAAAGCTACCAAAACCTGAAGCATCAGGCATTTTCATAAACTCAAATTTTACAACATTACTAACTACTTCAAGTGGTTCTGGTACTACTTTTTTTAGTATTTCTATATCTGTTTCATATGAAATAATAAAGTATTCGCGATTTCGCATTTTATAATCAATTTTTAGACAGCTTGGGGATGTGATTGGCATGCCAAAAGCATGTTGTTGTATTTCTTTTATATTCATTTCAATACCCTAAAAATTATTTAGACCTGGGGATTATTATATCATTTTAAACTAATTGTATAAATTTTATTAATAGAACTTTTATTTGATTCAGTTAATTTAAACTTTAAACGCTTAGACTGCTCTTTATTATTCAGACCAAAATTCACTCCATGCATTTTATAAATCAAACTCAAGAAATTTGGCATACTAAATATAATGAGCCCTGAAATTTGATCCACTCTCATAGAGATAATTAAGGTAAAATTCTATGGTGACCCTGGATCCGCATAATCTGAATGCTCGCCTAGCACCAGTGGGTACTTGTCCGATATTACCTAATGTAGCAACTAGAACAGCTGGTTGTGATTTATACATTATAGCACCGGTTACCGCGACTGAAATTCCAGTTGTTTACTCTTTAAGTACTGATTCTAATTATAACTGGATTAGTAGAAATGTGACTATTATGAAATAGTTTAGCTTATTTAAGGTGTACGTAAAGAAGTTTATGATTGATGTAAAAGCTAGAATAGATACTGGAAAATCTTGATAAAATAACTATTAATTATTTTAGGAGATTTTTTATGTATAGAATTACAGGTCAACCAATTAATTTAAGATATATTGCAACATCAATAAAGCAAGACATTCAATTATCGGAGCA
>CANFGS010000003.1 GCA_947446595.1 Neisseriaceae bacterium
AGCTAGTGATGCATTTAATGCTCCTGTATTATCAAGTGTACATTATAGCTATAATATTCCAACTAATCGTACCAATCAAAGAAGTGCTAGCTTTAGTAGCCCTATAGAACAAGACACTTATCAAGGTAAGGTACAAGTTGAGAAGGTAAACACTAGCTATGATGATTACAATCAAGTAACAAGTACTACTAATACGATATTAATGAATTCAGTATTGACACCATTTCAAAATACTAAAACTCAATATTATCCAGGTGATTCATATTATCTAGTAGAAGATAGTACTACTACTGACTTAATAAACAATGAGACCAAAGAAGAGCGTAACACTTTAACACCAGATGGTCATCATATAGCCCAAACAGCTACATTTTATAAAGGTAGTGCTTGGAAGACTTTAAACTATGGTTATGATGATTATGGGCGCTTAACTAGTAATGCTATTTCATGGGCTGGTAATGTACCAACAGGTAGTGTTAAAAGTAGCAATATGACTGATAGCTACAGCTATAGTAATGGTATCTTAACTGACAAACAAACTGATGCTCTAAACAATACAACTACAATAGTCCATGATACTACATTACCAGGTGCTCCTATCATAAGTAAGACTGACCCTAATGGGAATGTTACAACTTATAAATATGATATCGAAGGACGACAAACACTACTAACTACACCATTAGGTAATTCAACCACCATGAGCTATACTGTTGCAAGTGCTGATAAAGATAATACTGTTACCACAACTGATGCACTTGGTCATGCTACAACAGTTCAGTATAATGAACTAGGGCAAGTGCTGCTAGTTAGTGATAATGGAGATAATGGTAATGGTAAAAGCCGTACCATCCAAAGTAATAGTTATTATCCTAATGGTAGTCTTCAAAGTAGTAGTAATAAACTAGGTAATACTACTAGCTATACTTATGACAATCTTGGGCGTCAACTAACAGCTACTGATTCTTTAGGTAATCTAACTAGCACTACTTATGATGATAGTAGTTTAACTAAGACGGTATTTCTAAATGGGAATAAGGTCGGTAGTGAAGTAACTGATGGTATAGGTAATAAAGTTACTAGTAGCTCATATAGTATCCCAACTTTATCAGACAATGAACAGCACACCATAGAAGAACATAGTAATTATAATGGCCTAAAAGAAAATCTAACTTCTACAACTATGGCTGATAACAATCAGATTAAGCAAACTAGCAACACTTATAATGGTGATGGCGATATTGAGGTAGCTAATAACACTTTAACAAATACAGGTCCTTCCAATGATAACTCTCAAGTATATTCAAATAGCCAGAAAGATTTATTAGGTAAACCGTTAACTATAAATACAGAAGTCAATGGGGTAGCTACTGATAATGGTTACACTAATGGTTATGATGCAACTGGATTACTACAAACTAGCAGTAATAGCATGGGTAATAAGACTATGACATATTATCCTAATGGTAGTATCAAAACACTAACAACTAACTATGATGGAACTACTACTAGTTATACCTATGATGCTGATGGAAATGAAAAAACCCAAACCAAATCTGGAGTTACTATTACTAAAGAATATGATGCAAATCATAATATAACCAGTATCACTAATTCAAGTATTCCAAATAGTACTATACATTATACCTATACCAAAACCAATTTATTAAGTACAGTAACTTATCCTGATGGTAAGAGTGTAATTTATACATACTATGATAATGGACTACTAAAGAGTAAGACTAGTGCTCTAGGTGTTACTACTAACTATATAGAAGATAGCCAAGGACGTATACAAAGCATCAGTACTAATGGTAGCACCTTAATCTATAGCTATGATGATACTAACCCAAATGCTGGAAAGAAAGGAATGTTAAAAAGCACTACTCTTACCAATCCTAATGGTATTAAAACAATGCACACTTATACCTATGACGGATGGGGTGCTATAGCTAGTGATACTACTAATGAAGCGGGTCATATAACTACTGTTACTTATAAGAAGGATGCACAGAAAAGAACCACACAAGAAATAATCACTAGTGACCAAGCAAGTCAGAATCTGAATCTTACTAAGACTTATCAATATGATAGTATGAGCCGCCTAAAACAAGCTACAACAGTATATGCTAATTCTCCAGAATCAGTAACTGAAATCTATAGCTATGATAAAGATAGTAATGTAAAAACTTATACTAATAATGGATCAATAACTAAGTATACTTATAATGACAAAGACCAGTTAACTCTAGTTAACAGTGAAAGTATAAGCTATGACAATGCTGGTGATATGAAGACTGATGATAAAGGGAATATCTATAATTATAATAGCTTAAACCAACTAGTATCGGTAACAGATAGTCATAATCAACTACTTAGTAGTTATAGCTATTATGCAGATGGCATGCTAAGTACCAAGAAGTCTCAAGATACTAGCATGCTCAACTTCTATTATGATAATAGCCATATTGATGGCATTACTAGTAGTACTTTATCAGCTACAAACTTTATGTTAGATACTAATGGTAATGTCATTGCTTCATTTGATGCTAATGGTATCAATAGTTATTTAACTGCTGGTAATTCAACTATCGGGATGTTTGATGAATCAGGTGGTATAAGTAATAGTTATAGCTATACTGGCTATGGTTCGATAATGAATGAAGGTACTACCACATCACCAACTAAGAGTCTACTTTGGGATGGAGAATATAATGACTCTGATACTGGATTAGTATATTTAAGAGCAAGATTTTATAGCCCAAGTCTAATGAGATTTATTAATGCAGATACTGTAAACGTAGCTAATCTATACAACTTTGGTAATGGAGATCCTATTGATAATCTAGATCCAAGTGGTCATATGCCGGTGTGGGCTAATTATGTGTTAAATGTTGCCGCTATTATTGGAGGGGTAGCTGCAGTAGCTCTCAGTGGTGGTGCATTAGCTCCTGAGGTTGCGAGTTTAGACGGTGGTGCGTTTATAGGAGATGAATTCGGTGGTGCGTTTATAGGAGATACTAGTGAAGCATCTTCAGTTGCATATAGTAATGTTGCGGTGGCATCTCGTAGTGCAGCTAATATTGAGGATGTTTCAGAAGCTGCTGGCAATGAAATTGACTCATCGATTGCAGCAAGTAGAAGATATGCTAAATTAGGTAATTTAGGGGGTGCTTTAGGAGCTATATCAGGAGTTACTGGAGTAGGTGGTCAAGCGTATAACTGCTCAATGTGTAGCAATATTTCGACTATGACTGGAATTGCAGGGATGGCACTTGATGTTCCATCACTATTTTCTGCAACATCCTCATTTATTATTAGAAGTAGATTAGCGGCAAGAGAAGTTGTTGATGTATTAGAACCTACTTCAAATATAGAACAGGAAGCTGATGATATATTAGAAGAAACTCAGAATAATATAGAAATAGCAACTAATGAGCCTAACTATGAGAATGTCCAAAATTTTTCTGATGGAGGTAATCGTAGAGGGTGGATTAATGAGATTGATACTGATGCAGATGATGTTGATCAAGATTATTATAATGATACTGAGCATGGTTATGCTCCTCCAGTTCAAGGGTGGAGTTATGCAAGACGAAATCCTGCAATTGATTTTTATCGAGCAGGTGCTGATATGCTTAGGGGGACGAATTTTCCAGAGATATAAGATATATGAATATTAAAGCTTGGTATTGGTAATAATGTTTTTTATCCAGAAGCGATTAGGGTGAAGTGCGATACGAATTGATTCACTAACACTAAACTCACTATTCTCAATATAGTTAGCTATTATTTCACCACAAAGTGGAGCAAATAAAAATCCTTTAGAGCCAAACCCCGCATTTACATATAAGCCAGGTAAATAGGGGCAGTTGCTAGTTAATTTATAGTTTTTATCTTTAGATAGTAAGGAATATACAAAATTAAATTTGTCATAATCAGCTATCGGGCCAACTAGTGGTAGGTGATCAAGAGTATGCATTCTTATATTTGCATCTCCCGTAACATTTTTTAGCTTAATGTTACAATCACCTATGTATTTAGCAATTTTTGATATATTTTCAATATGTTCACCATCAGTTACTTTCAAATTAGATATATCGTTATTAAAAGTTGCTCCTATTGTGTAGGAGTCTCCTAGATTTGGGGTAATATAGCCATTACCACAAACAATTGTTTTTAGCTCCAGATTACCGTTAACTATAGTTGTTTGACCACGGGTTTTATTTAATGGTAAATTCTTGGTATAAGTGAAATCTTTGAGATTGTGAGAATTACAAAGTACTAGATGATAGCTACTATCAATAATGCCATTTTGAGTAGCAATTTGCCATTTATCAGTATAATTTATATCAGTTATGAAACTATTACATACTATTTTTATATTAGGGTGGCTGGTAAGGTAATTAATTAAAGCTTTTGGGCTCACCCAAAGTCCTGATGGATAATATATCCCACGCTCTATATCTAATTTCATCCCCGCGATTTTGTTAATTTGTTCTTTGTCAATTTGGTAACAAAAATCCACAGGGTAATTATTTCGAAGTAGTTGTTTAAGCTCATAATCACTATCTATTGGTTCAATTATTCCACAGATACCATAGTTGTCATTTGATAATCTAGTAATTAAATCATGACTATATTGATATCCCTGTATAGTTAGTTCTAGATCAGGGCAAGGGTTACCTCCGAAATGTCCATATAGTATTGCTTGATAATTACCACTAGCCTCCATTGCAAGAGCTGGGTTTTTCTCATAAATGGTAACATTATATCCGCGATTTGCTAGACTATATGCAGTTGTTGCACCACTAATCCCACCGCCAATAATGATAACTTTTTTATCTGGGTTGATATTGGTATCTCTTTTATACCAAGCTCTAGTATATGGTTTTTGTATGTGATTGTCAGATTGATTATGCATGCTCAGTCATTTTCTTAAAGTTAGCTAAACCAATTATACTGATTAGTGCAATTACTGAAGCATATACTGCATGAATAATAAAATACTTATGAGTAAGATAAGTTAGGCTAATAATAATTAATGGGCTTAATACTCCAAATAAAGTATAGCTTAAATTAACAGACATATAAATACCTGATAACCGAAAGCGTGCTGGGAATAAATGCTTTTTAAATACTCTAGGAGTAAAAGATGCCAATAAGCAGTGTAAGGATATTAAAATACCTACAGCTAATTCGATATGGGATTTATACAAGAGGAAATAATGGCTTAAGCAAATAGCAGGTATTGAAAGAAATAAAGTAGTTCTTAAAAGTTTAAATGGATCTAATTTTTTGGCTAAGGTTGTGATTAAATATGATGTAAGTATTGCATAAATAGTTGCATTAAAAATGATATTACTTACATCAAGATAACTTAGTTCAGACTCATGGTGTAAAATTGCCGGCATATAAATTATACAAGTAACCCATATAGTACTATTAATTGCAACAATACTACCTAAAACTAACATCCGATAGCGATACTGTTTAATAAAATTAATAAAAGCTCTGGAACTAATTGGAGAAACAATGGTATTATGAGTACGATAAAAATAAAAACGGTAAGAATAAAATAATATAGATAATAAACAGCTGACAAAAAATGGTATTCTCCATCCAAAAGACAGTATATGTTGGTGCACCATAGTATGGTTAAGGATTTGATTAATTCCTATGGCAGCTAATCCACCAAGCTCAGAACTTAATAATAGGCCGCTAACTGTGTGGTGAAGTTTGTTAGGCGGGATATTTTGATTAATATAGCGCATCATGCCGCGTATTTCACCACCTGAGGCTAAACCTTGCAGCATTCGTGCAAGTATCATTAGTATTCCAGCGTATACCCCAATAGATTGATGGCTTGGAATTACCCCCATAATAAAACTACATATCCCCATAATTAGTATAGTATTTATCAAAATTCGTTTGGTATTTATTTTATTAATTAATTTTTCAGCGATTATAAAGCCAATTGGCTTACATAAAAAACCTAAGGTAAATACTAAATACACAGTTATCATTGATAATAGGCTATCTTTTTCTGGAAAGATTTCTCCTCCAAAGTAAATTGAATAAAAACCAAATATAGTAAAATCAAAAAATTCGATAAATGCACCAAAAGTAGCAATTAGCATAACTTTCTTTTCGTCACGCGTATATTTTTGTTCGCGTATGGCTTTAAAGTTCATCCCAATCATACTGTTTTTTAACGCCTAGAAAATTTTGAATCTAACTATGTTTTGATAATACTTGTATAATAATGCTATGCTAACAAAGGATTATACACAAAATGGAAGAACTTATACAACAATATAAAACTGCATTTGATAAATTCAAAAATATAGAGTTTATCCCTGAGAGCCATACGTATCTTATTAATAATAAAATTGCACAATCAGTAACTACTACTCTTAAACAATATGTTAAACCATTTGAGCGTGATTACTGGGCTAACAAAAAAGCTGATGAAACAGGTGTTAGTGTTGATGATATTCTTCTTAAATGGGAATACAATGCTAAGTTTTCCCAAATAAAGGGTACTTTGGTGCATCAGTTTCTCGAGTGTAGCTTAACTAATCAAGACTTTGAGTATCCTGAAGAGCTTATAGTAAATGAGTTTGGTTTTGATCCAATTCAAACTCCATTTAATAGTATTGTAGAATTAGCTAAACAGTTTTTGTCAGATATAGATAATAAAATGTATCCTGTAGCTTCAGAGTTGATTATTGGGCATAGTGAGTATTTAGTTGGTGGAACTATCGATCAATTATTTTATAATAAAAAAAGTGGCAATTTGGAAATATGGGATTGGAAAACCAATAAAGAAATTAAAACCACTTCACGATATTCTCATTTATCGCCGCTAGAGCATATTCCAGATACTGAGTTAGATCATTATTCATTACAACTATCATTATACAAGTATATAGTAGAGTCTAGTACTGGTCTACAACTGGGAAATTCATATATAGTATGGCTTAATGAAAACTCGAATAAATATCAAATTTATAAAACACACGATTATAATTCAGAAGCTGAAATTATATTAAAAGCAGCTATACCAAAATAGTATTAGCGGCCAATAAATATTTTAATATAATAAATAAAATCAATATGCTATAAAAAATCAACTTAAAACTGTGTGAAAATTTAGTAAGTGCGAATGGTTCTCATGTATAATTGCGTCTTGAGACTTAAATTAACTTGATTAAGTTAGTTAAAATCAGTAAGTTAATCGACAATGTATATTATGGCTAAATTTATGACTCAAATAGTGGATATAAAAAGAATACTCCAGCAGGCAGTGTACAAAGATAAAAGCTTCTTCTTTTATATTATAAGCTACGCAATTGTAATTGCAATTATTAATCTATCAATGCCAATATCAATACAGTTATTAATAAATAGTATTGCAAACACTGCGCTAATTCAACCAATTTTAATCATTGGTATTATTTTAACATTTCTACTCGGATTTTCAGCTGTTCTTAGTGTTATGCAAAAACATTTACTTGAGATTTATAAACAAAACTCATTTGTTAGATTATCTTCTGAAATGTTTATCAAATCTATTGATACTGAACATCAGGAGTTTAAAAGAAGTAATACAGGTTATTTAAGTAGCCACTATTTTGATATTTTTAATATTCAACACTCTGCGTCACTCTTAGTAATGGAGGGGTTCATTTCTTTTTTACAAATCTTAATTTGTTTCATTCTATCTAGCCTTTATCATCCATATTTTATGGTTATGAATATAATTGCTTTGGTTATAATCTGGTTATCCTGGGCGGTTTTTAAAAACAATGCTATCAAATATTCTATTCAACGTTCTGAATCAAAATACAAAGTTTTTGGGTGGCTTAATGATATCTTTCGTTTAAATAGCTGTTTTAAATCAAAAGCAGCTAAAAATTATGCCTTAGACAAAAGCTTTAACCTAATAAATGATTACATTATTAAACGCAAGAATTATTGGAAAATATCATTAAGCCAACTAAGCATTTTAACTTTACTTTATGTGGCTTTAGCCATTACTTTATTTATTGTTGGTTCTATTTTGGTTATTAAAGGTCAACTCAGTTTAGGGCAGTTAATAGCTGCTGAAATTTTATATAATGTGGCTTTGTTTAGCTCTTCAAAGCTCAGTAATTACTTCGATTTATACTATAGCCTTGTTGCTTCGGCAGATGAATTAGATCATCTTTTTGAGTTAACTGACGAAAAAAAATCACAAAATAAAGTACATGGAATAACTGAAACAGATTGTGAACATATTTTAACTTTATCTAATCTTAAATATACAGATTATTCCCACAATGTATATACATTTAACTTTAAAGTTAAAAAGTTTTCTAATAATCTAATTGTTAGTGATGATGATGCGCAAAGGGATATTCTACTTGGATTAATTAGTAATATTATAAGCCCTAAAAGTGGCCAAATTGAATTTTATAATTATCAATATAGCGACTTTAATGAGCAAGAGTTAAGAAATCATTTATGGGTTATTGATAATTCAGATATATTTTCTTGTACTATATATGAATACCTAACACATGGTTATAATGAAGTATCGGATACAGTTATAAATAAAGTGCTAGAACTAACATTATTAAAAGATTTGTTTTATAACTTACCAGATGCGCTGCAAACTAAATTAATTGGTAATGGTTTTCCTCTACACAACAACCATATTATACAATTAAAGCTTGCTAGAGCAATTTTACACCAACCCAAAATACTTATCATTACTGATATTTTATATAAAATATCCTATAATGTGCAGTTAAATATCTTTAATTATATTAAAAATCATACAAAGATAACTCTTCTTCATATTTCTTATTTACTAAACCAGCCAAATATAAAGTATGATAATGTAATTAAACTTGATAACTCTTATACAAAAGAGATTTAAGATGTCTAAAACTAATAAACAGTATTTTTACGAGCGAGACAAGCAAAAGTTTGCAAATATTCAAGATGTTGAGATACCTAGAATCTTCCCACGTCTTACAACGCTTTTAATAATAGTTTTACTTTTTATAATTAGCTGCATGTTTTTACCATGGATACAAACCTCAAAAGGAAATGGGTTAATTACAACCCTAACACCGCAAAATAGAGAGCAACAAATAATAGCTCCAGTTGGTGGTCGTGTAGAAAAATGGTTTGTTCAAGATGGCTCAAGAGTAAAAAGCGGTGATAAAATTGTTGAAATCAATGATATTGATCCACAAAATATTGAACGGATAACCAATGAGATATCGGCAACAAAAGAACGTTTTGATGCAGTGAGTATTGCAACCCAATTAGCTCTTAAAAACTATACCCGCCAAAAAAAATTATTTGAAGCAGGTTTAACCTCTAGAAAAGAAATGGAAGCAGCAAACATAAGCTACCAAAAATCATTAGGTGATCAAAAATACTATCAAACGCTTTTGATTAAGTCCCAGGCGATGCTACGTAGACAAGAGAATCAATTTATTACAGCAACTCGTGACGGTTATATTAATAGAACGCTTCCTAGCTCTGACTCTTTGGTTGTTAAAGCCGGAGACTCTCTAGCAACATTCATTCCTGATACGGAAGATGTTGCAGTTGAACTATATGTCAATGGAAACGATATTCCATTAGTTCAAATTGGTCAACATGTTAGGCTTATATTTGATGGATGGCCATCTGTGCAATTTAGTGGTTGGCCATCTGTTTCAATTGGTACATTTCCAGGAGTGGTAAAATTTGTAGATTATACAGCTAATAATAATGGCTTGTTTAGAATATTAGTAGTTCCGGATCCTGGTTCTTGTATTGATTGGCCAAATAAAGTATATCTTCGCTTAGGAACAAAGGTTTTAGGATATATTCAGATGAACCAAGTTCATTTAGGTTTTGAACTTTGGCGACAAATTAATGGCTTTCCAATTTCGATTAACAATAGCAAAAATAGCTTTAAAATTCATGGTGTTAGCTCTGAGTATCAGGATCAAAAGAAATAATGTATAAAATTATTCTATTAATGACTCTATTTTTAATTTGTAGTCATGATGTTATTGCGCAGAATCTTTTTATTAACTCTCTAGACGCTAGTATCAATAAATGCTATCCCAAAATTTTAAATGCTGAGATACAAAGTGAAATTAATCAAAGTGAAGTAACTAAAAATAAATCGCCATTTGATACACGCTTAAATAGTGATGCTACACAAAGAAGTGGTAGCACTTATAATACTTCTTATCAGAAAGTTGCTATAGAAAAAAGGTTTTATGGTTCTCCAATTACAGCATATACTGGGTTTGATCTTTCTAATGGTTATACACCACAATATGATTCTGCACAAATTACATCAACTCAAGGTCGCGAGTTTATTGGTCTGAAGTTTAATCTTCTTAATGGTTTTGCAATTGACAAAGAGCGCTTAGATTTATACAACTCTATACTAGATTCAGATAAAGCGCGGTATGAAATAGAGCTATCTAAATTACTTGTTAAAACAGATGCTGCCAAAGCTTATATAGGATGGATTATTGCTGGTGCTGAATTAAAGTCATATCAAAAACTTCTAACTATAGCTCAAACTCGCCAAAAAGCTCTTGAAAAAAAATTTAAGCAAGGTGATGTATCTAAGATAGCATTAACTGAAAATTATAACTATATTTTAAAACGCGAAATTAAAGTAATGGCAGCAAAAGATTATTTTAATAAGGCGTCTCTTGAGTTGTCTATGTTTTATCGCAATTCAAATTGTACCATTGAAAATATAGATGAAAAACTTTTACCGCTAAATTTGCCTAAAGATAAAATTTTACAAAATGAATCTGATTCAGATGAAATTAATGCAGCAATTCGCAATAGACCAGAATTTAAAGTAATTGAAACCCAATTAGAAAAAATTAGAAAAGAGCAAGAATATGCAAAAACTTCGATGTTGCCAAAACTTGAACTAAACGTTAAATATAACCAAAATAATTCTGCAACTTCTCCAACAAGTTACTTTACGATAAATCAACAAGAAGCGGTGGCTACAGCTAGTTTTTCTATGCCTTTGGAGCGCAGTAACGGCAAAGGGTTGAATAGTGCAGCATCACAAAAAATGTCTAAATTATTAAATGAACGTGGTTTTTTAGTGGATCAAGTTGCAACGAAAATTAAGTCTCTACATTATACTGTAAATAATACTGCTACACAGACACATCTAGCCGAAAGTGAATATGCCATATCTGAAAAGCTAGTTATTGCAGAAAATCAAAAAATTACTAATGGTGATAGTAATTTTTTCATGTTAAATGCTCGTGAAGAAAATATGACAAACTCTTATTTATCTTATTTAAATAGCTTATATGAAAACTATAAAGCTCATATAGAATATAATTTTCTTAATGGAAAAAATATAGATTTAAATACCCTATATTAAATATTGTTTCCACAGCTATAGACTAATTAACAAACTCGCGCGCATTTAGGAATAGTTTAAACCAAGGTCCCATTTCACCCCATGATTTTTCATGCCAAGACATTTGCTGAGTTCTAAATGTTCTTTCAGGATGCGGCATTAGTATCGTAAAGCGCCCATCAGTATTACATACTCCAGCTATTCCTTTTGGTGAGCCATTTGGGTTGTATGGATAGATTTCACTTATTTCACCAGAATTGTTTATATATTGAAGTGCAATGTCAATATTATCTAGATGAGTGTTATTACTAAAGTTTGCATAACCCTCACCATGAGATACAATTACTGGTATTTGTGAGCCATGCATGCCTTTGAATAATACTGATGGAGATTTGGCAATTTCTGCCATTACGACACGAGCTTCAAATTGTGAGGAAATGTTCTTCCCAAATCTTGGGAAATTATCAGCGCCTGGAATAATTTGTGCTAAATGAGCCATTACTTGGCAGCCATTACATACTCCAAGGCCAAATGTTTCTTTGCGGTTAAAGAAATTACTAAACTCTTCTTTTAGGTGTGAATTAAATAATATACTATTAGCAAACCCAAGTCCAGCTCCAAGTACATCACCATAACTAAACCCACCGCAAATAGCAATCCCAATAAAATCTTTTAGACTAACATGGCTACTTAAAATATCGTTTAGGTGTACGTCAATAGCATTAAACCCAGATTTAACAAAAGCAGCAGCCATTTCTACATGCCCATTAACACCTTGTTCACGTAATATCGCAATTCGTGGCTTAGTTAAACTAAGAGCAGGAGCTTGTTTTATGTCAAAACTAAGTTTTGCAAATAAACCTGTATTCTTACTTTCTAAAAGTTCAAATTCACTCTTGGCACATACTGGGTTATCACGAAGTTTCTGCATGCTATAGCTTATATTACTCCAAGATTGTTGGAGTTTTAGGCGGTTTTCATGTAATACTAATTGATCATTGTTACGGATAACTAGTTTATCTTCTTTAATAGTTATAGTTCCCAAATCTTGGATATTTAAGTCTAGATTGTCTCCAAGTTTTTTCATTTTATCAAGTTTATCATCTGCTACTTGTAATACAACACCAATTTCTTCATTAAACAAAAATTCAATTGGGTTTTGTGTATTTATTTTAATTGCTATTCCAATACGACTAGCAAATATCATTTCACATAAAGTGACTATCAATCCACCATCTGATCTATCATGATAAGAAAGAATCTCATCATGGGTTTGGATTAGGAATTCACATAGGTTTTTTAGTTGTTCTAGCTTATCAATATCAGGTGTTGTACCACCAATATCATGGTAGCATTCTTGTAATATACTTGCGCCCATTCGAGTTTGATTATCTAAACTTACTAAAATAATTCTACTATTTGGATTTGCTACTAGTTCAGGGGTTATATGAGAAGTAACATCATTAGTGGTTGCAAAAGCAGAAATAATAACTGATACTGGTGAAATCACTTCTTTACTATGCCCATTATCTTGCCATTTCATTTTCATGGAAAGCGAGTCTTTACCAACGGGAATTGCGATATTTAGTAGCTTACATGTTTGGCTTACTGCTTCTACTGTTTGGTAGAGTAGGGCATCTTGGTTATGGCTACCGCAGCTTGCCATCCAGTTTGCGGATAGTTTAATATCATTAAGGTTTGTTATCTTGCTACCTAAAATATTGGTTAGGCTCTCAGCTATAGCAAGACGACCTGATGCTCTTGGATTTAATATAGCAACTGGCGTTTTTTCTCCAATAGCCATTACTTCACCAGATTTATCTAACATCCCAAACGCTGTAATTGCGTAATCAGATACGGGAACTTGCCATTTACCAACCATCTGGTCTCGTACGGTATTACCACCGACACTTCTATCGCCAATTGTGATTAAAAAAGATTTGTTAGCAACAGTTGGGTGAGCGATAATTTTATATAGAGCTTCTTCAATTTTAAGTTTTTTGGTGTCTAATTGACTAACTATATTCTTTGGAGTATAGGTTACATTTTTGATAGTTTTGGGTGGCTTACCAAGAAGTATATCAGTATCCATATTTATCGGAGTATTATTAAATTTAGTATCATTTAATATTAGTTGTTTGTCTTTTGTTGCAACACCCAAAACAGCAAAAGGGCAGTTTTCGCGTTCACAAATACTTTTAAATTTATCAAGGCTTTGTGGGGCTATTGCAAGGACATAGCGTTCTTGTGATTCATTGCACCAAATTTCTAGTGGTGACATACTATTGTCATAGCTTGGTATATTACGTAGCTCAAATCGCCCACCCATATCAGAGCCATGGACTAATTCTGGTACCGCATTAGATAAGCCACCAGCCCCTACATCATGGATTGATAGTATAGGATTATCGTATCCTAATGAGCAGCAGGTATTAATTACTTCTTGGCACCTGCGTTCAATTTCTGGATTAGATCTTTGTACCGAATTAAAGTCAAGCTCGATTTCATTATCTCCTCCAGACATTGAAGAAGCTGAACCACCGCCTAAACCAATTAAAAATCCAGGGCCACCGATTTGGATAATTAGAGCCCCAGCAACTACAGCTTCTTTTTTTACTTGTTCATCTTTGATAGAGCCATAGCCACCAGCTAACATGATTGGTTTATGGTAACCATAATGAATACCATCAACACTTTCTTCAAAACTTCTAAAGTAACCACATAGGTTAGGGCGGCCAAACTCATTATTAAAGCTAGCTGCTCCAATAGGGCCTTGTAACATTATTTCAAGTGCTGATTTGATATGATGTGGTTTACTATAATTTGCATTAAAATTATGTAAATTAAGATTAGAGACGCTAAACCCACATAATCCAGCTTTTGGTTTAGAGCCACGACCAGTAGCCCCTTCGTCTCTAATTTCGCCACCACTACCTGTTGCAGCACCTGCAAATGGTTCTATGGCTGTTGGGTGGTTATGAGTTTCTACTTTCATAATTACGTGATTAGTAGCGGTTTTAAATTGATATTCTTTAGTTTCATAATTAGGGTTAATTGCTTCAAAAGTACCACCAGAAATCACGGAAGAATTGTCATTATAAGCAACTAGCACATTTTGAGGAGCGTTTTTATACGTATCTTTTATCATCTGAAATAGGGTTTTTTGTTCCTTCTCTCCATTTATGATAAATTCAGCATTAAAAATCTTATGGCGACAGTGTTCGCTGTTGGCTTGTGCAAACATCATTAGTTCAACATCAGTAATGTTTTTATTGATTTTGGTGTAGTTATCAAAGAGATAATCTACTTCATCACTTGATAATGCTAATCCCATTTTCTGGTTAGCTTCTTCTAGAATTGTTTTACCATGAGTTAGAATATCTATTTCAGTATATGTAGTACCGTCATTATTTAAAAACAATTGCTCTAACTGTTTTTTGTCAGTGACTATTGATTCAGTCATTCTGTCATGAAGTGTATTGGTTATGTTATTGAGATTCACATTTGCTTGATAATAAATACTTTTTTCAATACGAGATATATCATTTAGGCCGCAGCGGTAAGCGATTTCAGTTGCTTTTGAAGACCAAGCAGAGATTGTTCCAAAACGAGGGGTAATTATTACATTATTACTATTAATATTTATAGTTTTAATTAGACTACCACTTAGTAGAAGCTCGAGTTTTTGTATGGTTTTGTCATTTAGTGGTTTTGGAGATAGTATGAAATATAATTCATTACTTTTGAGGCTTTCGTCATTTAGAGTTTTTGATAATTTAGTTCTTCTAAATTCAGATAGTGCATTTTTTCCGTATATAATAGTTTGCTGCATAGGTTTTCTTTTGAATACATTTACATTTGTTGTAGGTATATATTGTCGCTGATTTTGGGATAAATTTGTAAAAAATTTATTTTCAGCTCTTGAAATATCCTTTGATAGCACCATATACCATCATAGGAGATATGTTTAATAAATTATGTATAAAGCTCTAAGTTTTATATGTAAGCAGGAATTAAATTTTTATTATGAGGAGTTCTTAAATGGCGTCTATAAAGCCTTTACATGATCGCGTAGTTGTTGAACGCGTTGAAGCAGAAGAAAAAACAGCTTCAGGTATAATATTAGCGGCTAGTGCTGTTGAAAAACCTGATATGGGTATTGTTATTGCTGCCGGAGATGGAAAAGTTTTGGATAATGGTAGCAAAATTGGTATGAGTGTTAAAGTTGGTGATAAAGTTCTTTTTGGTAAATATGCAGGTCAAGCTGTAAAATTAGATAACAAAGAATTTTTAATCATGCGTGAAGATGATATTTTGGGCGTTATTGCTTAATTTTTATAAAGGATAATATAAATGGCAGCAAAAGAAGTAAAATTTGGAATTGATGCTCGCGACAGAATGGTACGCGGAGTTAATATTTTGGCTGATGCAGTTAAAGTTACGTTAGGACCTAAAGGTCGTAATGTAGTGTTAGAAAGATCATATGGCTCACCTTTAATTACTAAAGATGGTGTGTCAGTAGCTAAAGAAATTGAACTTAAAGATAAGTTTGAAAATATGGGTGCACAAATGGTTAAAGAAGTTGCCTCAAAAACTGCTGATATAGCAGGGGATGGTACTACTACAGCAACTGTGTTAGCTCAAGCAATTGTAAAAGAAGGTATGAAATTTGTAGTTGCGGGTATGAATCCTATGGATTTAAAACGTGGTATTGATAAAGCTGTTGAAGCTATCGTTGCAGAATTAAAGAAAATTGCTAAACCATGTACAACTTCAAAAGAAATTGCTCAAGTTGGTTCGATTTCTGCTAATAGTGATGCAGCAATTGGTGAAATTATAGCTACAGCGATGGCTAAAGTAGGTAAAGAAGGTGTTATCACTGTAGAAGATGGTAGTGGTTTAGAAAATGAGCTTGATGTAGTTGAAGGCATGTTATTTGATCGTGGTTATTTATCTCCATATTTTATCAATAATGCTGAAAAACAAGAAGCTATTTTAGAAAACCCGTTTATTTTATTATGCGATAAAAAAATTAGTAATATTCGTGATTTATTACCTTTACTGGAGCAAGTTGCTAAAGCAGGGCGTCCATTATTGATTATTGCTGAAGATATCGAAGGCGAAGCTCTTGCTACACTAGTTGTTAATAATATCCGTGGAATTTTAAAAACTGTAGCGGTTAAAGCTCCAGGTTTTGGCGACCGTCGTAAAGCAATGCTTGAAGATATCGCTATATTAACTGGTGGAACTGTAATTGCTGAAGAAGTTGGGTTAACTTTAGAAAAAGCAGAATTAGCACAATTAGGTCAAGCTAAACGTGTTGAAATCGGTAAAGAAAATACTACGATTATTGATGGTGCTGGTGATACTGCTAATATTAAGAGTCGTGTAGAAAAAATCAGAAAAGAAGTTGAAGATTCTACTTCTGACTATGATAAAGAAAAACTACAAGAACGTCTTGCTAAATTAGGCGGTGGTGTTGCAGTAATTAAAGTTGGTGCAGCAACAGAAGTAGAAATGAAAGAGAAAAAAGCTCGTGTGGAAGATGCTCTTCATGCAACACGTGCAGCAGTTGAAGAAGGTGTGGTTGCCGGTGGAGGCGTTGCATTGCTTCGCGCTCGTGCTGCAATCAAAGACCTCAAGGCTGATAACCAAGACCAAGAAGCTGGAATGAAGATTGTATTAAAAGCAGTTGAAGCTCCAATTCGCCAAATCGTTGCTAACTGTGGTGATGAACAAGGTGTAGTTATCAATAAAGTTGAAGCTGGAAAAGGTGCTTATGGCTATAATGCGGGTACTGGTGAATTCGGTGACTTGATTGAAATGGGTGTATTAGATCCTGCTAAAGTAACTCGTGCTGCATTACAATATGCTGCATCAGTTGCAGGGTTAATGCTAACTACTGATTGCATGATCGCTGAACTACCTAAAGAAGATGCACCAGCTATGCCTGGAGCAGGTGGTATGGGTGGAATGGGCGGCATGGATGGAATGTACTAGAGTCATCCATTAGGGCATGTATTTCCGTCATCTCCGCAAAGGCTGGGACCCATGTCAGTCATCCCATCGAAGGATGGGATCCATGCCCTTGCTCTATATATTTTAGGGGTTAGAAAGCTTTAATATAGCAATCTAATCTCTAAGATATATCATTAATATTTGTTGTAAGTTCAAGTGGCTGATAATTTTTTAAAAGATCAAAATTTTGTGATAATACATTATAATCTTTATCCCAGAAAATAATACTACAAGAAATATCTAATAAATTTTTAGCTTGATATAACTCATCATTTGGTTTGACAAATTCAAGAAATTCGTGATCAATGCTAATATCAGGTTTTTTAATTTTTTGGACTACTCCCTTAATATAAGGAAAGTTCAAAAAACCTGCATAAATGTTTCGTTGATGTATAGTAACTTTATTGGTTAACCCCATTTGTATTAAGTAATTAGTTTCTTCAATATTAACACCAAAGACTTTTTCATATACATTGGTAATTAATGCACCACCAGTTCTAGCTGCTATCTCTAAAAACACAAGCTCTTGGGTACTTCTTTGTAAAAATAATTCCAAATGATAAGCACCATCTGGACAGTTTAGTATTTTAAATACTTGGTTATTGAATAGTTTTATTTGAGAAAATAGCTCATTATCAATAATTGGAATACTACCTACTGCTTTGCCTTCAAAAAATCTTGACAATGCAAAACTGCATTTGCCAATCATGAAAAATTCAATCTTGCCGTTAATTATCATAGCATCACAATGAAATAACTCACCGTCAATAAATTCATCAATTTCAAAATTATATTCATGTGATAAAGCGTGAGTAGCAAGTTTTTCAAGGTTATCAAAGTCATCAATACGATGAGTTTCTACGCTACTAACTAAATCTATTGGTTTAGCAAATAATGGAAAGCCTCCTAGTTGAACAACAAGCTCATTTAAATAAATCGTTTTGTTGTTTTTGTATAATGTTTTGTTAAATTCAACAAATTTTGGTAATTTAACTTTTGATTTAAGTTTGTTTTTAGATATTACTTTATTTACAAATGGTAAAATTATTTCTGTGTTGTGACCAACAATGCCATATTTTTCACGTAATTTTGCACAAGCTATTTGAGTACTATCTTCATTTGTAAAGAGTTTTATATTTTGTGCGCCGTATTGTTTTACATATTTTTCAACTATTTGTTCAATTTCATTGTAATCAATCTCATGAAAATTTCGAGAAATTTCATGTATATGTTCAAAACAGATTTTATTAGTTTGATTTAATTTGTCTAAACAATAGGGGCTACCGATTAATATAAATTTAGTGTTTTTAACCAAGGTTTTCAATTTTGAGAAATCTGATTTTATATTAACTACATTGTATAAGAAAATATTATGCATAATTTGATTGCTTTTCTGGTAAAATACTACTTACAAACCTTTCTTACAAAAATTAGTAAGAACACCTTATTTAGAACGATATTATATATGAATTTAAACAACCATAACACAATTCTTGAAACTGTTTTTAACTCTCTATCTTTTGTCTTTTGGAAAGACCGACAAGGGAGGTATTGTGGATGTAACCAAAACCAAGCTAAAGCATTTGGATTTAATTCCCCGGAAGGCATAATTGGCAAAACGGTTTTTGAATTATTAGACGATTATAACTCAGCAAAATTAATCGATGATAATGATAATAAAATTATGTTGGATAAAAATGTTTTGGTATTTGAAGAGACCCTTGTTTCAGGGGGTGGAATGAAGACATATTTATCTAAAAAACAACCAATTTTTGATGACAATCAAAATGTAATTGGTTTATTAGGTACCGCAACTGACATTACAGAGTTAGTTAAGGTCAGAGATGAAAAATATAAATTACAAAGTGAAAAAGAAAAGTTAATATTGCAATCAAAAATTGATTTGCAAGAAGCAGTTATTGCAGAAAACATAAAATTCAATAGTTTTGTTGATGAAATACAGAGAATTACCAAGGCTTATCAATTATCATTTTTAAAAGAAAAAATAAATGATAATTTTAGCAAAGACTATTCTTCTGGGGATGTTAAATTAACTAAACGGGAAACTGAGATTCTATATTTATTATCGTTAGGTAAATCTCCTAAAGAAATTGCAAGTATTTTATCTAAGATTCAAAATAAACCCGTATGTTCAGCTACCATTGGAGCTTTGGTGAATAAGAAGCTTTATCCTAAATTTGACGTGTATAATCTCAACCAATTAATTGAAAAAGCACAGCTTATGAAAATAATTCCCTTTATGCCAGATAGTTTAATTAATAATAATGAATAGTAGAAACGATAAAATGATTTTAATTAGCACCAGCAACTTTTTAACCAAATGTCATTAAAGCATTTTTTTGTCATCGAAGCAGGAGGCTGGGATCCATGCTCTTGCCCTTTTTTTGAAATATAATTATGCGTAAATTCATTCTTCCTTTTTTATTAATCGGATTAGTAGTTGCTGAAGATAAAGAATTTGTTGTTACATGTCCAATGATTGCAATATGTAAGGCATCAGATGGAGCAAAACAAAATAAAGCATTTGTAAAAATAAACCAAGAAGCATACGATTGTTATCGCGATGTTGGGGAGACCGATTTAGCCGAAAGTGCGGCAATTGCTACGACAAAGTGTCTAGCAATTTATGGTTCAACCACTGCAACTACAATGACTAATAATTCTAAATCAAAATAGTATTATACCGCTCTCATTAAAGCACATATATCAACTTTGATAGCTCCTGCTTCTTTTAGAACTCTGGATACTTCATTGACTGTTGAAGTTGTAGTAACTACATCATCAACTACAAGTATTTTAAGTCCAATTACATTATCTTTTACTAAAAAGGCATCTATAATATTGGTTTTTCGACCTTCAATATCGCTTAGAGCTTGAGATGGAGAGTTTTTTATCCGTACAACAACGTTGTTTTTAATAGGTACTTCATAAGGATAATCAAGCATCAGCGATATTTGATTAAATCCGCGTAATTTCATTTTATTTTTATGTAGTGGAACAGGGATTATTAAATCATAGTCTTTGCTATTTTTAAGCGTATCTGATAGTACATACGCTAAGGTATCTCTGTAGTATTTTTGCTTTTTGTATTTCAAAGCATACAGGACGTTTTTTAGTGGTATAGTATTGCTGTATTTGCAGTAAATATTATCGAAATACACTACTTTACTAGCGCAATTTATGCATTTTTGATTCTCGTATTTAAATGGAGTTAGGCATTTTTCGCATTTTAGATCAGGTAGTGTATCAATCTCACTATAACAGTGACTACAAATTAAATTGGTATTTGGTATGCCACAAAGCTTACAATAATGCCAAAGATGATTATTAACCCATAATTTTAATTGTGAGCTCTTATGCCTAATTTTATCCAACAAAAACATAATCTAAATGCTCCAAAAGTATCTAAACTTGATTTTATTTATCAAGAAATCGCCAAACGAATGTTTGATAGGTTAGATTATATCAAAATTACGCCTGATACGATTTTAGATATTGGTAGTGGTTTGGGAATTGATGCTAAATTATTAAAATCAAAATTTACTAAAACATCAATTATAGAGCTTGATTTATCAATAAATATACTAAAACAGTATCAAACAAAACAAGGCATATTAAAAAAAATATTTGCAAATGAAATGAAGCATATATGTGCTGATGCAGTAGCATTACCTATAAGAAGCCAATCGGTAAATTTGGTTTGGTCTAATTTGTGCTTACCTTATATAGATGATATGGAAGCATATTTTAAAGAAATTAGAAGGGTTTTAACTCTTGGTGGGCTGTTTTTAGTAACTGGGTTTGGGGTGGATTCTCTGCAGCAGTTACGTGATGTTGGGCTTAATACTTATAACTTTCCAGATATGCATATTATAGGAGATATCCTAGTTAAGCTTGGGTTTAGTCATCCAGTGACTGATCTTGAGTATATTACTCTAGAATATGATAGCGTTGATCAATTACTATCAGATATCCGTATTGTTGGATGTGGAGGGGCAGTTAAAAATCGTCGCTCAAGGTTAAGTAAAACCCAGTATAATGATTTGAGCAATCGCTTTAATCAAATAACTAAAAATGGCAAGATTCCACTAACTTTAGAAGTGTTTTATGCTCATGGTTGGAAAGATAATGTGAGTTTAGATTTACCAGATAATAAAAAAATTATACAGTTTCATCATAAAGGCAGCTAGGTAAGGTATAATACCGTTATGAGTTTGGGGTGTTAGCTCAGTTGGTAGAGCAGCTGACTCTTAATCAGTTTGTCGCCGGTTCGAACCCGGCACGCCCCACCAATGTATACTATATCTGAGAGAATAGGAATATTATTCATATGACCCAAATTCAATTTAAAGTTTTATTATTTATAATTGGGTTTATTACATCAACATTTGCTTCAACTCGTCCTATTTTTACTGATGATCAAGAGGACGCATTTATAAAAGCCTACTCTTCAAAATACGATATCCCAGAAAAGTTTATTAGAAGAACTCTAGAAAAAGCTGTATTTCAGCCTCGTACCTATGCTTTAGAGCAAAACCATCACGTTAATACTACACCGCTAGAGAATAGAAATTTTAAAAGAAGAGTTAGAATAAGCCCTCAAATGGTAAAGGCGGGGCAGAAGTTTATGTGTGAACATAAAGGCGCACTTGATTTAGCCAAAAAAAAATATGGTATTCCACCTAATTATATTGTTGGTATAATAGGAATTGAGACGCTATATGGTCGTTTTGTGGGTAATTATCGCGAGCTTGATACATTGGCAACATTAGCTTTTAGTTCACCAGAAAGAACTACTTTTTTTCAGGATGAGTTAGCAGAATATTTGAAGATGTGTTACAAAAATGATATTGATCCAACAAGTATTATTAGTTCAATTGATGGTGGTTTTGGGTTATCTCAGTTTATGCCAAGCTCATATAACAAATTTGCGATAAGTATGAGTGGTAATCCACCTAATTTATTTTCTCCAGATGATGCAATTATGAGTGTTGCTAATTATCTTAAAGAGCATGACTGGAAATATTCACAAAAAAATCTCGAGGCGATTTATTCATATAATCATAGTGTGTTGTACGTTCTTAAAGTGTATCAATTGGGTTCTAAAGTAGTAAAACAAAACTCCAAGTATGGATGTTAGTCTGAGGAGACAAAAATGACAATTACAAGTATTCTTATAATGTGTTTCTTACCATATGTTTTAGCTGGATTAGCTAAATTTGGCGGCAAAGGTGGGTTTAACAATCATGTGCCGCGAGTTGCATTAGCCAAACTAACTGGATGGCGGCAAAGGGCTAATTTTGCACAAGCTAATCAGTTTGAAGCATTACCCTTATTTATAGCTGGAGTTGTCTTTGCAACACTTCATAATGCTCCTGTTGGGTTACTTAATATCATATTAGCATTAATTGTAATTATTCGGATAGTTTATAGTTTTTTATATATTACGGATAAAGCAAGTTTACGTAGCTTAGTGTGGTTAAGTGGTATTATTTTAAGTATTTCTTTATTCTTTATATAGTCTAGGCATATCCGAGATAAAAGTATCATACTTTTACTATCTTAGGGCAAGAGCACGGATCCTAGCCTGCTGCTTTGATGATGGATATAAATTATGAGATGGTCGGGACTGATGTGCGGTTTCGACTTTTCGCGTCACCCCAAACATAAATATTTTGCTGTTCACACCGAGTTTGGGGTCCATGCACTAATGTTACTTCTTCGGTATTGCTACTAAAGTAAGTCTACTACTAAGGGTTAGCGTGCTATTATCTTTATTAGCTAATAAATAGATAGAATTATTATCTATCCCCATAAAAAGCCTACTATAGCGAAGTGGATTAGTATTCTCAGTATAAATCACATTACATTTACCACTATTGACCATGCATTTGGATATAGCGAAACTCCCAGGTTTATTGTCTCTGATATTATTAATAGAATTCATAACGTATAAATTAGCATCTTTGTCAAGCACAAATGCTGAGGCGTTATAAACATCAAGCTTCTTAGTTTTATATGAGTTATCTAAAATATCTACTGTAATTAATGTATTGTAATTAACTAAAAAATATAATTTATTATTTATTATTTGGAAATTTGATATTGTTTTAGCAGTAGGCTTCACTTTGATTTTATTTTGCTTACACAAATGCTTCAAATCACAAGTAATCCAAGAAAGCTGCTGTTTATATGTATCATTACTAATACCTAAATAGTTAGTTGGAGTGCCATTACTTTCAAATTCGGTTGCAGCAAAGAGTTTTATACTTGAACCCATAGTGCCGATGTCTATTTTACTCTCAATTTCAGTAGAGCTTAACTGACTTTGATATTTAATATCGTTATCCTCAATAACCAAGCTATTAGGGTGAAAACAGCTTATTGTTCCATTGAGATTGTAATTGCAAATACTAGGGAAACTACTTTTATTTATAGGGAAAGAATTGGTTAACCCAGATTCTATTTGAAGCTTACCAGAGGTTGATATTACTGTCTGACCAGTAAAATTAGCCATTCCACCCTTTATAGAAAAAATAGATAATTCCATAGAGTTATTTTTGGGGTTTATAAGTGTAGTCATAGTTTTATAAGCTGTAAGATCCATGTTTTTGGGTAAATTAAAACTACTAGTTATAGGTAAAGATTCATTTGGGTTAGCGATTGCGAGATTTATTAATGAGCATAGAATTAAAATTAATTTTTTCATGTATATAGTACCTTAGTTTAAATATAGCTTTTATTATACTACTGCTTAGGCAAAAAATGCAAAAAAACTATTTTCTAAAACAAAATTGTGATACAGTTACGATAGTATAAAATTAATGAAAGTATACTTATGACATTCACTCGGACTAAACTGACATTGCCAGATAATCAGAATAAATTATTATTACATTCTTGTTGTGCTCCATGTTCTGGGGAAGTTATGGAAGCTCTTATCTTCTCAGAAATTGATTTTTCAATTTTCTTTTATAATCCAAATATTCATCCACTAAAAGAATATGAATTACGTAAAGAAGAAAATATTCGTTTTGCACAGAAACATAATATTCCCTTCATTGATGCAGATTATGATAAAGATAACTGGTTTGAGAGAGCTAAAGGGATGGAAGACGAACCAGAGCGAGGTATACGTTGTAGCATGTGTTTTGATATGCGATTTGAGCGTTCAGCCCTATATGCATTTGAACATGGGTTTAATGTGTTTTCTAGTTCCTTAGGTATCTCGCGCTGGAAGGATATGAATCAGATTAATGATTCTGGAATAAGAGCGGCTTCTAAATATCCAGATCTTACTTATTGGACGTATAATTGGCGTAAGGATAATGGATCTAAACGGATGATAGAAATATCCAAAAAAGAAGAATTCTATCAACAAGAATATTGTGGTTGTGCCTATTCACTAAGAGATACAAATAAATGGCGTAAATCTCAAGATAGATCTGTTATTAAACTTGGAGTTAAATATTATAAATTAGAAGATGAGGTAATTTAAAATGGTAACCCAGACTAAAAAAATTACAGCTACAAAAAAAGTTCCTAAAGTAAAAAAATTAAAACGTAAAATTTGTTATGTATTTCAAGGCGGTGGTGCTCTTGGTGTTTATCAAACTGGAGCGTATCAAGCATTCCATGAACAAGGATACAAGCCTGATATGATAGTTGGAATCTCAATTGGTGGGATTAACGCTGCAATTATTGCGGGCAACAAACCAGAGAATAGAACTGCGAAATTAAATCAATTTTGGGATAGAATTACGCTAGACAGCCCGACAAATAATTTGTATGACATAGGTCTTGAGAAATTATCTAACTGGTTTGGTGCCAATAATTCTTTGGTAGGAAATCCAGCTTTTTATAAACCTAGATTATTTACTCCAAGCATGTTTGGAACAGCTAAACCTGAAGAGTTAAGCTATTATGATACATCTCCATTGCGAGAGACTCTGAAAGATCTAATTGATTTTAAATATCTAAATGAAAAACATGTACGTCTATGTTTAGGGTCGGTTGAGTTAAGTTCTGGAGAGTTTGTGTTTTTTGATAGTTTGAAACAAGAAATAACCATGGATCATGTTCTTGCAACTGGTGCCCTGCCACCAGGGTTTCCACCAGTTAAAATAGGTGATAAATACTATGTTGATGGTGGCGTCTTTTCCAATACTCCAATTTTTAAAGTTTTGGATGAGTTTGCGGAAAATCCAGATGATATGGAAAATGTGCTATGCTTTATTGTGGATTTATTTTCGGCAAGTGGGCCATATCCACATACAATGGATGGAATGCTCGAACGAGTAAAAGATATTCAGTACTCCTCACATTCAAAGCGTCCTACTACTATGTTTGCAACGACTCAAAATTTATCCCATGCCATTAATTACTTAAGTAGTTTATTGACTGAGGAGCAGTTGCAACGTCCCGAGGTTCAAGATATTATAAAGCTTGGATTTGCGCATAGAGTTGATGTGGTAAGGCTAATTTATCATTCGCCAACTGGGACAGAGCTTCAAAGTAAAGATTATAATTTTAGTAAAAAGTCGGCTCAAATGCATTATGATATGGGATACCAAACCGCCAAAAAATTAGTTGAAAATCGCCAAAGTGAATGGGAAAGTGATGGCCATACAGGTCTTACCGTATACACCCAAGACAACGCCGTTGTCAAATTTTAAGTTTTATGATATAATATATTCAAAGTGAGTGTTAAGGAGTATTGGAAATGCGGTTACAAATAATGGTCGATGAGTTATTAGGTACCGAGTTAAAGAATCAGGCTAATGATATGGGGTTCAGTGTAAGCTCGTATGCAAGATTTTTGTTAAAAAAAGCAATGACAAAACCAAATAAAATTGATAAGGCTATTGCAGAAATTGAAGAAGGAAAATATGAGACATTTACGCTTGAAGGTTTCAAAAAGCAAATTGCAGAATTAAGAAAATAATGAGACTAAAGCTTGTTGTAGCTAATTAATTCAAGAAAGATTTAAAGAAGTATAGGCATAAAAAAGTCGTCTTAGATGAACTAGAGCTTATAGTTGAGTTGCTGATTAATCAAAAGGTTCTTCCACCAAAGTACAAAAATCATTTTTTATTAGGTAAATTTAGAAATCATACACATGTGCAAGAGCTTCATTTAAAACCTGACGACTTATTGGTATATTTTGAAGTAAAAAATGAAAGCATTAATTTACTAGCTATAGGAAGCCATTCGGATTTATTTAGCTAATTTTTATATTATTTACTTAGGTGCTATTAAACTTATGATTTTCTGATAGTTTGGGTTTTTATAAAACTCATACTCACTGGCTACTGTATATAATAATTTAATATCGTGTAAATCTGTCAGTGAAATTGCCTTCTCTTCTATCTCATCTGGTGCGCTATATTTATCTGTCGGATGATTATTAGCGGATAAGGTTTTATCAACAGATAAGAATGCAGCCATAAATGCATGCCAATAGTGAGTGATTGCAAGCTTTTGTGGTGCGAAATCAAATACTACTCTAAAAGCATGTAGTGAAGTTACACAGTGAAGTAGGGTAAAATCTTGATAGTCAATATATACTTCTGATATTGAATTTGCCAAAGTTGTAAGATCATCAGGAGTGTTTTCTATATTGTTTGACAATGCTTTATAAGCACTATTGGTATTCGCTATATGCTTAATCCGTGTTAAAATTCCCGAGGTTTTACTTGAGTGATTTTTTTCAGAAATCAGTTGATTTAATAAGCTTGATAATTTTTTATTTTGATCACCGTAAATTGGTAACTCAAGATAGCTATCAGCAAAATAAGCTAAAGCTATAACAACTTCATCCTCAGCCAAGGTTGCAAGATGTTGGTTATCTTGTGAATTTGCATAATTCCATAATTCAAGTGAATATGCTAGACGAATTAGTGGATGAAAGAGACCACCTGCAATCCCCTTTATTAGTTGGGGTAAATAATTATGTAAAACCTCTTCGATTCCAAGGATGCTTTTTTTGGCACGAAAAAACTTATAGTATGACCAGAAATATTGATTAGTTCCTAAGTTTTTATTCCAGTTAATACTGGTTATTTCAAAATCAGAGTGGACAAGATGTTCAAGATGTGGGGTATACTTATCATATGTATCTTGAAGTTTTTTTTCATCAGCATTTAGGAAATATAAAGCAATTAAATCCATTGATAAGTGATTGGAGAAGCCGTTTTTATTAGTTACATGATATTTATGATTGTTTTTTAGTAACTCGATTAGTTTTTCTAGTCTTTGCATGATATTTACTCCGCTAAAACAAAGTAGGTACATTTAATTAACTGAAATTTACGATAGTATACACCTAAATTAGTTCAAAAAGAAATCTATTTTTAAGTTCTTCTTTAAGCCCAAGAGTTTCAAGTAATTCTTCTAGCTTTTTATTAGCATTGCTTATCGATTTATTATCTTTGCGATTATTATATCTAGCGATGATAAGCTCATTTTTCATAGAGTGTTCCCATCCAACTAATTCAGTGATAGTTACATCATAACCCTTAGCTTCTAAAAGGAGTCCACGTAGTACGTTTGTTAGATGGCTACCAAATTCACGTGTATGTATCGGATGACGCCATATTTCACCCAAAATATTTTGTGATTTAGTTTTTTTTATAATACTTGCTACCTCTGCTTGGCAGCATGGCACTAGAACGATATATTTGGATTTTTTATTTAGTGCAAAGCTAATTGCATCATCAGTTGCGGTATCGCAGGCGTGAAGGGCAGTTACAATATCAATAGTATTTGGTAATAAACTAGATGTAGTTGATTCACTAACTGATAAATTTAGAAAACTCATCCGCTTAAAGTTAAGTGAAGCTGCAAAATCTGTTGATTTAGTTACTAATTCGCTACGGGTTTCAATTCCATATATATGAGAGCTATCTTCTTTACTTTTGAAAAATAAATCATATAAAATAAAACCTAAGTATGACTTTCCAGCTCCATGGTCTACAAGATTGATACCTGTAGTAGTTTTATATAGCTCGTTAAGTAGTGGCTCAATAAACTGATACAAATGATATACTTGTTTTAGTTTTCGTCTGCTATCCTGGTTCATCTTACCATCACGAGTTAGAATATGTAGCTCTTTTAATAGCTCAATCGATTGCTCGGGACGAATATCATGCTTTTGGTTATTATTCATTGTTTGGATAATTACAAAACCATTTTATGCCCAAAGTTTTGCCAATCGCGAACTCCACCATCCATTGATATTACATTAGTATATCCCATTTTTTGGATGTTATAAGCTGATAATACCGAACGAAAACCACCGCCACAATATAAGATGATTTCTTGATTTTTATTTGGAATGGCTTTTTCGATATCACGCTCTATTATTCCACGTCCCATATGAATTGCTGTAGGTAGATGCCCTTGTTGCCACTCATGATCTTCACGAACGTCAATTAAAACAAATTCTTCTTTGTTGTCTAGCTTATTTGCTACTGTTTGTACATCAGTTTCTTTTACAAGTGGGCGATATTCTTCTACAAGTTCCAAAAAATTATTTGCATGTTGCATTATAATCTCTCCAAAAAATTAAGCGGTTTTAAGTTTATTAATTAAATTATTGGTTGCTAGGCGTCTATGACTAATCTCATTTTTGATTTCATCATCCAACTGGGCTACAGTCTTCTCCAAGCTTGGTATATAAAAGATTGGATTATAGCCAAAGCCACTACTACCTCGTGGAGAATCAATAATTTCACCATGAATTTTACCATCGGCAATTATCGGCTCAGGATCATCATTACTTCTAACTAGTACTAAGACACAGTAAAAATAAGCTTTTCTGTCAGTAATACCAGATAAATCAGCAACTAGCTTTTGATTATTACGTAAATCACTCTTAGGTTCTCCAGCATATCGTGCAGAAAACACCCCTGGAGCTCCATTAAGAGCGCTAACACATATTCCAGAGTCATCAGCAAGACTGGGTAAGCCTGTGCATTTACTACAGTGGCGTGCCTTATGCAATGAATTTTCAACAAAAGTAAAGTATGGCTCATCAATCTCCGGTACATTAAACTCTGCTTGAGGAATTATTTCGATATTTAGGTTAGTAAAAATATCTCTAAATTCTTTTATTTTACCTTGATTATTGGAAGCTAATACAATTTGCTTCATCTAATACGCATTCCAGGTTTTGCGCCATCATGAGGCTCCAATATATAAATGCCACTATCTTTATCTTCAAAGCTAGCTGCTAATACCATACCTTGACTAATTCCAAATTTCATCTTACGCGGTGCTAGATTTGCTATCATAACCGTGTGTTTGCCAATTAATGAAGTTGGGTCATACGCTTTTTTTATTCCAGCAAATATATTTCTTTGCTCAATCCCAATATCAAGCGTTAGTTGAATAAGCTTATCAGCACCTTCAACATGATTTGCAGCGACAATTTTGGCTACACGCAAATCAAGTTTACTAAAGTCATCAATAGTGATTTCTGGAGCGATTGCTTCATATTGTGAAGTAACTGTATTCGTTGTTTCAGTAATTTCTGGTTTATTTGATTCAATTAATTTATCTACCATTTTTTGTTCAATCCTTGTTGCTAAATGAGTATAGTTGTTAATAGTATGTTCACCTAAGTTTGTATTTAAATCTGACCATTGAAGTTGCTTGATATTCAAGAATGTTTCAATTTGTGCGACTATTTCTGGTATTATTGGTTTTAGATAAATGCTTATATATCTAAAAGCGTTAATAAGAGTACTACATGTTTCATGTAATTCTGAACTTTTTGCTTCATCTCGTGCCAAAAGCCATGGTTTGGTCTCATCAACATAGATGTTTATTTCGTCAACCAATTGCATGATAACTTTGATTAGTTTTGCATATTCACGCTCTTGATAATGTTGTGCTATTACACTTTGTGCAATAGTGATTTTTGATAATAAAGCTGAATTGGTAACATTACTTAGTTTATTACCAAACTGTTTACTTAAAAACCCACTACTTCTTGAGGCGATATTTATAAATTTGCCAACTAATTCAGAGTTTACCCGAGCAACAAAATCATCCAGTGAAAAATCAATATCTTCAATTTTGCTACCTAATTTACTAGCAATATAATAACGATAATAGGTTGTAGATAAGCCACTTTCAATATATTGTCTTGCAGTAATAAAAGTGCCACGTGATTTAGACATTTTTTGACCATTGATAGTTAGAAAGCCGTGGACAAATAATCCATCTGGTGTCTTATAACCTGAGTTTTTTAAAACACTAGGCCAAAATAGTGCATGAAAATATAGTATATCTTTACCTAGGAAGTGATAAATTTCAGTAGTATCGGAATTCCATAGTGAATAGAAATCAAGGTTGTTGTTATTACAGTAGTTCATAAGGCTACTCATATAGCCAACTGGTGCATCAAGCCATACATAAAAATATTTATTATCTGTTCCTGGAATTTGAAAACCAAAATAAGGGGCATCACGCGAAATATCCCAGTCTTGTAATCCAGTTTCTAACCATTCCTTCATTTTGTTTTTAGCTTCGCTTTGTAAGCCAGAATTTATCCATTCTGACAAAAATTCGGTACATTCACTTAATTTAAAAAAATAATGTTCAGATTGTCTAATTACTGGTTTACTTCCAGATACTGCTGAATAAGCATCAATTAATTCAGTTGGAGCATATGTTGCACCACATACTTCACAATTGTCCCCATATTGATCCACTGCCTTACATTTGGGGCAAGTGCCTTTGACAAATCTATCAGGTAAAAACATCTCCTTGGTTTCATCGTACAATTGATTGATAACTTTTGTTGCTATTTTATTATTATCTTTTAGCTTTTTAAAAATATCGTATACTAATTCTTTACTTTCAGGTGAATTGGTTGTATAATAGTTGTCATAGCTAATACCAAACGCCTTTAAATCGGCTGTATGTTCTTTGTATACACCGGCTATCATGGTTTCAGGGCTGATACCTAATTGTTCAGCTTTTAGCATAACTGGAGCTCCGTGGGTATCATCAGCGCAGATGAAATAGCAAGAATTTCCTTGCATTTTTTGGAAGCGTACCCATATATCAGCTTGAATATGTTCAAGCATGTGACCAAGATGTATATCGCCATTGGCATAAGGTAGAGCACAAGTTACTATTAGGTTTTTATCCATTTATTATTTTCTTATTGAAAGCTAATTATTATGAGCGAAAGATTACTCTCCCAAGTTAAGACATCAATTATACCACATAAAGTTAAGAATGGCTTGGTTCGTATTGCAAACATTAAAAACATTATTGCTGTTACCTCAGGTAAGGGGGGTGTTGGTAAATCTACTACCGCTATTAATCTAGCTGTTAGCTTAGCAAAACTAGGTCTAAATGTTGGACTACTGGATGCTGATATTTATGGTCCTTCAATCCCTATGTTGGTGGGGGAGCGTGGTTTTAAGCCTGATGTTGCCGAAAATAAATTTGTCCCTTTAAATAAATTTGGAATTGAAATACTATCTTTTGGGTTTTTAATTTCAGAAAAAGAACCGGCTATTTGGCGTGGAGCTATTGTAAATAAAGCACTTGATCAGTTATTGTTTGATACCATGTGGAGTGATCTTGATTGTCTAATAATTGATATGCCACCTGGAACGGGAGATATTCATCTAACGATGTGCCAAAAAATGCCGATAACAGCAGTTGTTAGTGTTACTACCCCTCAAGATATAGCACTACTTGATGTAGCTAAGAGTCTTCAAATGTATAAAAAAATGGATATACCATGCCTTGGCATTATAGAAAATATGAGTATGCATATTTGTAGTAATTGCGGTCAAGTGGATGAAATATTTGGGAGTCTTGGTGGTAATAAACTAGCAAATGACTTTGATGTTGAGTTACTTGCCAAACTACCACTAAATAGAACCATAAGGGAGGGAAGTGATAATGGAACACCTGTAGCTCTTAATGATAATCTTCCTGAAGCTGCTATATATCAGGAGCTTGCTACTAATATACTTGATAAATTAAGCAAGCTCCCTAAGGATTATTCATCACTATTAGGTAAGGTTAATGTTATAAAATAGAGTTGTTACGAAAGAACTTATAATATACCATATACAAACAAAAGAATAATAAAGCACCATAGGCATCAAAAAACCCTAAAATGCTAAAATTACCATAAAGGGAATAGCCTTGTCCCAAGATAATAAAAGCTATTAATAACATTGAAAAAATTGGACCTACAGGAAATAATATTGCTTTGTATTTTAGTACGTTTAAATCTTTAATATGGTTTTTACGGAAGCAGTAATGACATAGTGCAATTCCAAACCAAGCAATAAATCCACAAGATGAAGATACGTTTACAAGTCGTGTGAATAAAGCACCGTTACTAATTAAAGAGGATAAAAATACTGTAGAACCTACTAGTGCAGTTGCAATTAGTGCATTAATTGGTAGGCCATAGCTTGTTACTTTTGAGAATATTTTTGGTGCTTGGTTGGTCTGTGACATATACCATAATGTTCGAGTTGCTGAATACATACTAGCATTTGCAGCAGATAAAATAGCTACCAAAATCACGAAGTTTAGGATATTAGCCGCGATGCCACCAGGCAAATAATGTGCAAAAACCAAAGTAAATGGACTAGCATTCACGCTACTTTGATTCATTAGACTTTTATCATTAAATGGTATTAGAAGACTTATTATCAAAGTTGCAAGAATATAGAACATTAGTAAACGCCAAAATACACTTTTAACAGCTTTTGGAATACTTTTTTCGGGGTCGCGTGCTTCTCCTGATGAAACACCTATTAGCTCAGAGCCTTGAAAAGAAAATCCGGCTGCTAAAAATACTGCAAAAAACCCACCCAACCCGGCATGAAATGGACCATCACTAATAGTCATATTATGTAATCCGAACTGTGGTGTTTTGAGTATTAAAATAGCCCCAAGGATTATAAAAATAACAATAGTAGTCACTTTCATAATTGAAAGTAAATATTCAACTTCGCCATAAATGCGCACGGAGAATAAGTTTAGAAATAAAATACTAAAGAAAAATATTGCCGAAAAAGTTAAGGCTGACCCATGAGGAAACCAATACTGGATGATAATAACTGCGGCAGAGATTTCAGCAGCAATAGTAATTGCCCAGTTAAACCAATAGTTAATCCCCATGGCATATCCAAATGATGGGCTTACAAATTTACCTGAATATTCGCAAAAAGAACCGGTTGATGGCATAAAAGTGGACAATTCACCAAGGCTCGTTATTAAGAAAAACACCATAATTGATATAAGTAAATATGCCGCAAGTGCACCACCTGGACCTGCAACACTAATTGCGTATCCACTAGCAAGGAATATTCCAGTACCAATTGACCCACCAAGAGCAATCATATTTAAGTGCCGAGTTTCAAGGGTTTTTGCTAACATATATAAGCCTTATTGAAAAACATTAATGATTGAAATATAAATATTTGCGGATTATAGCATATATTTTGTAGAAATTGAACTCTTATTCAAGCCATATAGTGCTTGCAAAACGTCCAGTGTTTTTTTCTTTTCGATATGAATAAAACAGATCGTTTTTACAGTAAGTGCATAAATTACTGAAATATATATTATGTTCTAATACGCCTAATTTAACAAGTTGTAACTTAGCTATACTGATTAAATCACATTCAAATTTATCATTGTTTTTTGGGGTGAAAAATACTTTGTTATCAGTGTCTAAGGCGAAGAATATGTCAAATACATCACTACCAACTTCAAAATGTTTAGCACAAATTGCTGGACCTATATAAGCAATAATGTTTTTTGCTGATGTTTTACTTTGACTAATTGTATTAGAAATTATATTATTTTGTACGCCACGCCATCCAGCATGAATTGCACCTGCAAAACTCCCTGCAGTATTTGTAATTAAGATTGGAATGCAATCAGCAGTCATTACCACACAAACCGTGCTGTTTGTTGTGGTAATAGCTGCATCATAGCTTTTGCCATCAGCTTCGTTTTTATCTAAATCTAGTACTAAATTAGTATGGGTTTGACTAAGCCATTTAGGTTCATTGGGTAATGAAATTGACAACATCTGGCGATTATGTATTACATTTTTAGGGTTGTCGCCCACATGAAGTGCCAAATTGAAATCATTATCATCAGGACTAGTTCTAGTTGTGATTAGGGTTTTTACATTTTTAGGAGCACTCCAGTTGGCTTTTAGATAACTATTTAACATATAAAACTTCCCAGTCACCATCATCCCCATCTATGTCACTATCATCAAAATTATCTTCTGGGTTCTTTAGGGTGTTTAGTAAATATTTAATATCTGAAGCTATTGGGCACGAGAAATTTACCGTTTCACCAGTTGAGGGATGGACAAAGCTTAGTTTCATTGCGTGAAGAGCCTGCCTATCAAGAGACTCGATAGCTTCTAAAACATTAGCTGGGTAGTTGATTTTTCCACTACCATAGGTTTTATCACCAACTAAAGGGTGGCCTAGAGACTTAAGATGTACTCGTATTTGATGTGTTCTTCCGGTTTCAAGGCGGCATTCTATATAACTTAGTTTGTCAAAGTGTTCAATTACTTTATAGTGGGTTACCGATTCTTTGCCACCAAATTTAAGAGTGGTCATCTTAATACGGTTTTTTGGATCGCGTCCAATATTGGTTTTGATAGTTCCTTCAGGAGGTAAAAGACCTTCTGCAATTGCATGATAAATACGGCTTACGCTATGATCTTGTAACTGTTGTACTAGTTTAGTTTGAGCTAAAAGAGTTTTGGCTACGACCATTAATCCACTAGTATCCTTATCAAGGCGATGAACTATTCCAGCTCTGGGTATTTGAGATAAATGAGGATAATGAAAAAGTAAACCATTTAATAGTGTTCCACTCCAGTTACCATTACCTGGGTGTACAGTCAATCCTGCTTGTTTATTAATAACTAAAATATGTTCGTCTTCAAAAATAATATCTAGTGGTATATCCTCAGGCATAAAAGCTTTAGTCTCATCACTAAGCGGTGAATTTATGATAACAACCTCTCTTCCAAATACTTTATCTTTAGGTTTTGGTATTTGATTATCAACTAAAATGAAGCCCTCTTTTATCCAATTAGTTAGCTTACTTCTTGATAATTCTGGTATAATCGCGGATAAGGTTGTGTCTAAACGATTCCCGTAATATTCATCTGGAATTGTTAGGTAAATAGGTTCTTGATCTAATTCTGTGTGGGGTATAAACATATTGTTCTGTTCTTTCAAAAAAGCCCTGATACTTGTGATTTTATCACTTTTTATCGCTGCGTGTTCAGATAGTGATGATCCTATCAAGGAAGAAACACGTGGTTGGTCAGTGCAGCAGCTCTATGCTTCAGCTAGTGCGGCATTAGCAAAAAAGAGTTATGATAGAGCAATTAAGCTTTATAGTGCTTTAGAATCAACGTATCCCTATGGTGTATATGCTCAGCAGGGATTGCTTGATATCGCTTATGCTTATTATCAAAATGATCAACCAGAACTAGCATTGCCGATGATAGATGAATTTATTAAAACTTATCCAACAAATACTAATATGGATTATGCTCTTTACCTTAAAGGATATATAAACTACAAAAATGATAATGGTTTATTATCAGGTTTTACTGGCCAAGATTTAGCCGAACGAGATACCAAAGGAGCTGAGGTGGCATTTGCAGCCTTTACCCAGTTGGTTAATAATTATCCAAACTCACGGTTTACTCCTGATGCTAAAGATAAGATAAACCGTTTAGTTAATGCTTTAGCTAGAGGTGAGTTATATAAAGCTCGATTTTATATGTCTATCAATGCATATTTAGCTGCAATTGGTAGATCGCAAAATGTGATTACGCATTACCCAAATACTCCACAAGTCGAAGAGGCTTTGGCAATTCAGGTAACAGCGTATAAAAAATTAGGGCAAGATAATTTGTCAAACTCAGTACAAAAGGTGCTTTTGCTTAACTTTCCCAAAAGTGATTATACAAATCATGAATGGGTTTATGGTGATATCCCATGGTATGCTTTTTGGCGATAAATGTTTTGCATGGCTCAGAAGGGCATAGATACCAGCCTACGTTGGTATGACGTATCAAGATGTGTAATGATGTGTTTTTTAAAAGGTGTGGTGTATGAATGAAAATATTGCAAATAAGTTAGCGGATAAATTAATAGTATTATTTATCTATGCTTTGTTTATTGTTCCATTTTTAATTCCATATAGTTATTTCCCCGTGTCGAAGTTTTATTCAGAAGCTTCAGCAATGTTATTTTCTCTTGTTATTGGAGTATTGGCTATTTATCGGGCTCCGAAAATTGGAATTTCAAGTGCTGGGATATCATGTGGACTATTTGTTATATTTTTATTATTACAGGTTATAGTTATTCCAATTAGATTGCCTGGTATAAACCTGGATGTTGCAATGGAGTTTTTGGTTGCGGGTATTATGTCAGTTGGGATAACATCTTTACTTAATTCTGATGAAGAAATGCAAGCAAAAATCATCAAACAAATAGCATGGGCAGTATTAATTAGTGTGACTATTCAAGCTTTATATGGATTTTTACAGTATACTGGACAGGCTGCAAACTATCGAGATTATATATTATTTGGTGGTAGTAGTGACTCAAGTATATTTGGTAATATCGGGCAGAAAAATGATTATGCTGATTTTATTTCAGTTGGTATTTTTGCTTTGGCATATCTGTATTTTATTCGCCAGATTAATTTAACTGTATTTGCACTATATGCATTATTTTTTGGATTTATCATTACAGTTAATACTTCACGTACTTCATTTGTATATTTTATTCTAGCATTATTAGCTACCCTTGGATTTATGATTTTTAACCGCAAAAAACACCTAACAAATAATAGACAGGTATTGGTTTTGATTTTGTCTATGATTGTGGGATTATTTATATTAGAAGCTTTTTTGCCTAAAATAATAGCAGCTTTGTCAACTAGTCATGCCGATGCTAATTCTGGCTTATATAGATTTAGTGAAGGTAGTATCAGTCAATCAACGTATAGACGTTTTTATGAGTGGTACAAGGATATTATTATTTTTATCCACCATCCTATTTTTGGGATTGGCTGGTACCAGTATCCTCATGAAGCAATTTATCTAATGAATACCGAACGTTTTATGTATATTCCTGCAAATTCTGCACTATATACTCATAGCCACAATAGTCCATTAAATATTTTGGCTGAGACTGGAATAGTTGGATTTGCAATAACAATGATATATGGTTTTGGATATTCATTATATCGGATGTTTAAGAACTTTAACAATTATCATACATTATTTGTTGCTTTTATGATACTGACGATTTTTGGTCAAAGTTTCTTTCAGTACCCATTATGGTATGCATATTTTTTGATGTTTTTTATATTATTTTTATCACTTGATAAACCTATCTATCAAATTGATAACTCAAAAATAATTAAAGGAATTGCAACTTTAGTTTTGCTGGTGTTTTTAGGGGTTGGTTATTCAAATATCCAAACTTATAATCAAATGTTAACTTATACTCAAGTTCCTGAAGATGCTGATGATTATGCTAATAACCTGCAGCAACTAGAAAAATTTGCTGATAGTAGCTCAATATGGGCAATGCCGGCACTTTTAGTGATGGACAATTATATATTACCTACATCACCAAAAACAAATGCTGCAATGTCACCACAAGACCAAGCTAAATATATTGATAAATTAGCCAATGTAGTACCATATCCAGGGGCTATTTTCAAACAAATTATTAGCCATAAGGTTATTGGTGATACCAAAGGTTCTTTGGCTTATGCTAATTTATTAGCTCATGCTTTTCCATACTTTAAAGATAAATTTGCTGACCAATTGCAATCAAGTCCAGCATTTAGTGATGAAGTAGCAGCAATACGTGGTTTTCAATATGAAGATAGATCAATATTTGCTAAGAAATTACATAAAGATTAATATTTAACAAAGTAGGTTGTCTTTACGGCAGCCTTTATATAAAACAAGATAAGGATTGTAAGAATGGATATTGTAGCTAATAATTTTGTACCTGTAGTTGTAGAGCAAAGTGCTAGGGGTGAGCGTTCGTTTGATATATACTCGCGACTTTTACGGGAACGAATTATATTTTTGGTTGGTGAAGTAAATGACCAAACGGCTAATGTAGTTGTTGCTCAAATGTTATTTCTTGAAGCTGAAAACCCAGATAAGGATATTTATTTTTATATAAATTCTCCAGGTGGTTCAGTTACAGCAGGGATGTCGATTTATGATACTATGAATTTTGTAAAATGTGATGTTAATACCTTATGTATTGGACAAGCTTGTAGTATGGGGGCTTTTTTGTTGTCTGCTGGTACTAAGGGTAAACGTTTTGCACTACCTAGTTCACGAATTATGATTCATCAGCCTTTAGGCGGGTTTCAAGGGCAGGCTTCAGATATAGAAATTCATGCAAAAAATATTTTATTCATGAAACAGCATTTGAATGAATTATTGGCGGAACATACAGGGCAAACCCTTGAAAAAGTGCAGAATGATACTGATAGGGATAATTTTATGACGTCAATTGAGGCCTCCGAATATGGATTAATCGACTCAGTTTTAAATAATAGACGTGAATTAGATAAGGAAAATGTTAAATGATAAATAAGCATTGTGCCTTTTGTGGGCGTGGTGAAAAGCAAGTTGCACATCTAATTGAGGGCAACGAGGGCTTTATTTGTAATGATTGTATAAATAACTGTGTGGCAATTTTAAAAAACTCAGTGGAAGCTAATAAAAATTCTGAATTTGCTACTTTTAAACCAGCACCAACGCCTAAAGAGATTAAAGCTGAGCTTGATAAATACGTTATTGGTCAAGAACACGCTAAGAAAATTTTAGCTGTCTCAGTATACAACCATTATAAGAGAATTGGCGATATGACTGATGACGGAGTTGAATTGGCTAAAAGTAATATTTTATTAATTGGACCAACTGGTTCGGGTAAAACACTATTAGCTCAGACTTTGGCTCGCTTTCTTGATGTGCCATTCGCTATTGCGGATGCTACCACTTTGACTGAAGCTGGATATGTAGGAGATGATGTAGAGAATGTATTAGTAAGGCTATTACAAAGCTGTGATTTTGATGTAAAAAAAGCTCAAAAAGGCATTATATATATTGATGAGATAGATAAGATTGCTCGTAAATCAGAAAATACTTCGATTACGCGTGACGTTTCTGGTGAAGGCGTGCAGCAAGCTCTTCTAAAACTAGTTGAGGGAACGGTAGCTAATGTACCGCCTCAAGGTGGGCGTAAGCATCCGGGGCGTGAAATGATTGCTATTGATACTAGTAATATACTATTTATTTGTGGCGGTGCATTTGATGGTTTAGAAAAAATTGTCCAGATGCGAAGTACAAAATCTGGTATTGGTTTTGGAGCTCAGGTGGTTTCTAAAGATAATGTTGCTAATAAAAATAAATACTTGATGGAAGCACAGCCGCATGACTTGGTTCGTTTTGGTCTTATCCCTGAGTTTATTGGAAGACTTCCAGTACACGCAGTGCTATCTGAACTTGATGAAGATAGTTTAATAGCAATTTTGACTGAACCCAAAAATGCTCTTATCAAGCAATATGCTAAATTATTTAGAATACAAAATATCGAGTTATCTTTTGATAAAGAAGCGATACATGCAGTTGCCAAAAAAGCACTCAGCCGTAAGACTGGGGCGAGGGGGTTACGTTCGATATTAGAGAGTATACTACTTGAGACAATGTATGAGTTACCAACTATGGAAAACGTTTCGAAGATTACTATTACAAAAGCTGTAGTTGATGACAATGATCAACCATTAGTTACCAACCTAGAAGCGGTATCATAGTATTTGTTTAATACTATTGCTTATTTTTAGAGTATCGGTTATAATAATGTATTAGAGTTAAGGTGAGCCTGTTCAGGCTCGCTTTTTTTTGTTTTATAAAGAATTAAAGCTATGAAATTAAATACAATATTGGAACAAACAGTACCTGGCTTAGGGTACGAGCTTGTTGATGTAGAGATTGCTCCATCAAAGCTTGTTAGGGTTTATATCGATAAAGAGGGTGGAATTACGATTGAGGACTGTGAGATTGTATCCAATCATTTAAGTAAGTTATTATTAGTTGAAGAAATTGCTTTTAATCGATTGGAAGTATCATCTCCCGGGATTGAACGACCTTTAAAGAAAATTGAAGATTATATTCGATTTAAAGATCGGGTTGCAAAAGTAAAAACTCGTGAACTAATAAATGGAGAAAAGGTATTTCAAGGCGTTATTAATTCTGTAGAAGATAATACGATAGTACTTGGACTTGAAAATGGTAATACGGTTAATATTGATTTTTCGATTATAAGCCGTGCAAGGTTAATTTTTGAATTTAAAAAAGCGAAAGGGTAAGAATGAGTAAGGAAGTCTTGTTACTGGTTGATGTATTAGCCAAAGAAAAAAATTTGGATAAGGAAGTTGTTTTTGAAAGCCTTGAAAAAGCTCTTGCTATTGCAACCAAAAAAAGTTATGAAGGTGAATTCCCAGAAATTGACGTATTAATTGATCGTAATACAGGAAAATATAAGACTATTCGTAAATGGAATGTTGTTAGCGATGTCGATTTTTATGATGATGATAAAGAGTTATCGTTAAGTGATGCTATCGAAAAATACGGAGAAGCTGAAATTGGTGATAGTATTGAAGATGAGATTGCTAATATCGATTTAGGGCGTGTTTCTGCCCAAACAGCCAGAAATATTATCGCTCAAGGAATCAAAGATGCAGAGCGTGAACAAGTTCTAAATGAATACTTATCACGTAATCGCGGGGTTGTTATTGGTAAAGTTCGTAAATTTGAACGCGGTAATGTTATTGTTGATTGTGGTCGTGTTGAAGCTATCATTATGAAGAATGATTTAATCCCACGTGAAGTACTGCAACCAGGTGATCAAGTTAAAGGCTATCTTGATAAGAATGATCTAGTAGTTAAAAACGGTCGTATTTCTATTAGTCGAGCGAGCAGTGAGTTTTTGGCAAAGCTTTTGGAAAATAATATCCCAGAAGTTGCTTCAGGTCGTGTAGAAGTTAAAGCAATTGCTCGTGAACCAGGTATTCGTGCTAAAGTATCAGTTACTACAACTGACTCAAGAATAGACGCTAAAGGTGCGTGTATTGGTTTTAGAAATCAAAGGGTGGATAGTGTGTCAGCTGAATTAGCTGGTGAAAATATTGATATTATTGACTATGATGCTGATTTAGCTCAATATGCTATCAATGCTCTAGCTCCTGCTGAAATTGAAAGTATTGTTGTTGACGAAGAAAAAAGAGTTATTGAAGTAATCGTTGATGATGAGAAGCTTGGTGCAGCAATTGGTCCTGATGGGGTGAATGTGCGTTTGGCTGGGCGCTTGGTTGGCTGTATAATCAATGTTTTTGGTAAATCTGAGGCGGATACTATTCATAGTGGTGAGCGCGTTGATTTGATAAAAATGTTTAATTTAGCTCTTGACGTGGATGATGAAATTTCTGAGATTTTGGTTGATAATGGCTTTAGTACTCTTGATGAAGTGGCCTATGTTGATATCAATGACTTAACTTCAATTGAAGAATTTGATGAAGATATCGCATCTCAATTACAAGAAAGAGCAAAAAATAAGGTGTTATCTAAAACTATTTTACATAAAGATGCTATGGATAAATTAGCTCTTGAATTAAATAGTATAGTTAAATTCTCACGTGATGTTCTTTTGAAATTAGCAGAAGCGAATATTAAATCAATTATGGATTTTGCTGATTTATCGGGTGATGAATTAATGGAAATTATAAGTATAGATTTAGATACCGCAAATAAACTGGTATTAAAGGCGCGTGAGGCATCCGGCTATTTTAATGAATAAGGTGATTAATATGTCAAGAACAATTAATGAATTTGCAGAAGAGCTAGGCGTAGATCATAATATACTGATTGCAAATCTCGCTCAATCAGGAATAATTAAAACCGGAACTGATGAAGTATCTCCTGAAGATAAAGCAAAACTTATTGCGTTTTTAGGAAGTGCCCAAACCAGTAAGCCAAAATTATCTTTAGGTAAGAAAAAACCTACTGAAGCTAAGGTTGAAGATATAAAACCATCTTCGAAAACCCTTGATGGTGGTAAAGTTAAAGTTGAAATTAAACGTAAAAAGACTCTAGTGCGTAATTTTGCTACAAAAGAAGAACCGCAACCAATAGTAGAAGAGACCGTTGTTGAAGCTCTTAAGGTAGAAGAGGCTCCTTCTCAAGAGCTAAAAGCTGAGGTTGTAGCAGAAGTGGTCGCACCAACTGTAATGGATGTTGAAGTAGAGAAACCTGCTAAATCTAAAGTTAAATTTGAGACTGATGAAGAGCAGGATGCTAGAAAAGGCAAGGCTTCATTTAGCAAATTAGTTAAAAAACCGCAAAAAATGAAAGTTATTGGCAAGACTGACTCTAGTATTGACGATGGGGTTATAGAAGATGTTGATGTTAACGATATTATTAACATAGTACCTGATGTTCCAGTTGCAGTTCCGGTGATTGATACGTATAGACCAAAACATACGCACAATCATCGTCCTGATAAACCGCGACATATTAAAATGCCAAAAGTGCAGGAGTTTCAAAAACCAGATAAACCACAACAATTAGAAATTAGTATTCCTGAAATGATTACGGTTAGCGAATTAGCCCACAAAATGTCGGTTAAAGCTTCAGAAGTTATTAAGAACCTAATGAAAATGGGTATGATGGTAACAATTAATCAATCACTTGATCAAGATACTGCGGTTCTTATGGTTGAAGAATTAGGCCATATAGCTAAACTTAGTAAAGCGGATGATCCAGAGAGCTTTTTAGAAGATGTTATTAAACGTGAAGAGTCTGATTTAGTCCATCGGGCACCGATTGTTACTATTATGGGTCACGTTGACCATGGTAAGACATCATTACTTGATTATATTCGTAAGGCTAAAGTAGCTCGCGGTGAAGCTGGTGGTATTACTCAGCATATTGGAGCTTACCATGTTGATACTGGACATGGGATTATTACATTTTTAGATACTCCAGGTCATGAAGCATTTACTCAGTTAAGAGCTCGTGGTGCACAACTAACTGATATAGTTATTTTGGTGGTTGCGGCTGATGATGGTGTAATGCCTCAAACTATTGAAGCGATACATCACGCAAAAGCTGCTGGCGTGCCTGTAGTTGTTGCAATTAATAAAATGGATAAGCCTGATGCAACACCAGATAAAGTTAAGCAAGAACTTACTCAATACGAAATCGTAACTGAGGAATGGGGTGGAGATGTAATGTGCGTACCAATTTCAGCACTTACAGGTATGGGTATAGATAATCTTCTTGATACTATTTTATTACAAGCAGAAGTGTTAGAACTAAAAGCTCCAATTAATGCTCCAGCAAAAGCTGTAGTGATAGAGTCAAGACTTGATAAAGGTCGCGGGTCTGTTGTGACAGTTTTGGTTCAAAGTGGTACCCTTCGCCGTGGTGATATGGTTTTAGCTGGAACTACTTATGGTAAGGTTCGTGCCATGATAGATGAACTTGGGCGTCAAGTTAATGTTGCAGGCCCGTCTATTCCCGTTGAGCTATTAGGTTTAGCTGATGTACCATCTGCTGGGGACGATATGATAGTTGTTAGTGATGAGAGAAAAGCTCGTGAAATTGCTGCTTTTAGACATGATAAGCAACGTCAAGAAAAATTAGCACGTCAACAAAGTGCCAAATTAGAAAATCTGTTCTCAGGAATTAATGAAGGGGTGGTGCAAAATATACCAGTAATTATTAAATCTGATGTACAGGGGTCTTTTGAAGCGATAACTGGCTCTCTTGAGAGATTATCAACAGGTGAAATTAAAGTTCAAGTTATCCATGCTGCAGTCGGTGGGATAAATGAATCCGATATTAACTTAGCTAATGCTTCAAATGCGTTGGTGATTGGATTTAACACTCGGGCTGATTCTAATGCCAAAAAACTTGCTGAAGCAAATGGTATTGAGATACGTTATTATAATATTATTTATGAAATTATTGATGATGTTAAAGCTGCTATGACAGGTATGTTATCGCCTGAGAAGAAAGAAATAATTACGGGTAATGTATCAATTCGTCAACTCTTTAGTGTGGGTAAACTAGTAATTGCCGGTTGTATGGTAACTGATGGTATTATTAAACGGAATTCAAAAATTAGATTAATTCGTGATAGTATGGTAATTCACGATGGCGAATTGAGCTCTTTGAAGCGTTTTAAAGATGATGCTAAAGAAGTTAAATCTGGTTATGAATGTGGTCTATCATTGAGTGATTATAATGATCTTAAAGAAGGTGATATATTAGAAGCTTATGAAATTACTGAAGTTAAACGTACGCTTTAATATTATTCTTGGCATATACGTGCTACTAACTTCATTTTTAGTTAGTAGCTGTGCTACTTTATATGGTCAAAATAATCGTGAGGTAACAGTTCATTCAATACCAGATGGTGCCAAACTATATATGAATGGTGTTGAGTATGGTATGACACCTACTTCAATAATATTGCCGAGTGTGGGATACTCTCATCAAAAGCTTACGCTTAAAAAAACAGGATATGAAGATCAAGATTTTTTTGTTGAAACTGAGTTTCAAAACGTAGGGTATTGGAATTTGATAGTATTACCCGCATTTTTAATTGATCTTGGAACTGGATATATGTATAAAATAAAACCTGGATATTATAATTTTAGTATACAACTAGAAAGTAATGAGTATTTTGAAAGTGCGGTTAAATAATGCGTAGATATAGTCACGGTAGAAGTCAAAGGATTGCTGATCAAATCCAAAAAGATGTAGTAGATATACTACGCCAAAAAGTTAGAGACCCTCGTATTGTTTGGGTAACTATTAATGATGTTGAAGTAACAGATGATAATACATGGGCCAAGATATATTGGACTGTTCTTCAAGAAGAAAAACGTGATGAGGTAACAAAAGCGCTTGATTCTGCGAAGACTTTTATTCGTTCGGAATTATCCAAAGGCTTTAGAACCTATACAATCCCGCAACTTAAGTTTATCTATGATGAGTCAATGATGCGTGGTACCAATATGTTAAATGTCCTAAATAAAGTCAAAGAAGAATTCAGCGATGATGAAGATGAGGATATTCAGCCTCAAGAGTAGAAATATATTAAGCTATGCTTTTTTATTAAGTGGTTGGGATTTATTATGGCTGAAGTTATTTCAGTAACAAATTTATTGCATCATGTTTTGAGCGGTGAGTCTGAAGTTCTTGAATTTAAAGAGTCGTTTAATGATGAAGCAGTTGAGTCACTTGTAGCATTTATGAATGCTAGAGGCGGTATATTATTACTTGGCATTAAAGACTCGGGTGATATTTGCGGTTTTGATATTGGCAAGAAAACATTAGAAGATATTGCAAATAAAATACAAGAGGCAACTGACCCGCGCATCCAACCATCAATAACAAACATTTCATACGAGAATAAGATAGTGGTTGTAATTACTGTTACGCCATCTCTAAGCTGTCCCATTAGTTTTCGTGGTCGATATTTTCGTAGGGTAGGTAAAAGCAATCAACGCATGAGCCACGAAGAAATTATGCAGCGTATAATTTCAAGCAATGGTACTACTTGGGATGCAGCTATCGAACCTAATGCAACATTAAATGATCTTAATTTAAATAATATTCGTCGATTTATTGATATGGTCAACAGTTCAGGAAGACACCCAGTTCCTGATAATGTAGCACCATTTGATTTTTTAAGAAAATTAAAATTAATTTTTGATGACAAACCGACTAGAGCGAGTATACTATTATTCTGTGATGACCCAGAAGAGTATTTTGGATCAGCATTTTTGAAACTAGGAAGATTTCGTTCGCCAACTCTAATAGTTGATGATAGAGAAATGCATGGTTCTTTGTTAAATCAATTAGATGGAACAATGGCTTGGTTTAGAGAGCGACTAGAAACTGCATTTATTATTACAGGTAACCCACAGCGTGAAGTTATATGGGAATACCCATTAGATGCAATACGTGAATCAGTAATCAATTTACTTTGTCACCGTGACTATACTAGTGGTGCCCATAGTCAGATAAGGTTATATGACGAGCGTCTTGAATTCTGGAATGCTGGTGGATTGCCTTTAGGGCTTACGACAGAAATGTTATTTACTGAGCATGACTCTTTTCCTAGAAATAGAAAAATTGCTGAAGCATTTTTTTATATGGGATTAGTAGAGCGCTGGGGAAGTGGAACTACTCGTATAGCAAAAGAATTGCAGGAATATAAACATCCACTACCGATGTTTAAATCTGAGGCTGGAACATTTAGATTGTTTTTTTATAGAGTACCGCTAGAAAATATTGCTAATAATACATTAGATTATCATACAGAGAATTTAACTGATCGCCAACTTAAAGCTGTAGAATATGTTAAAAAATTTGGTAGTATAACAAATGCCAAATATAGAGAGATTGTTAATACATCAAGAGAAACTGCTAAACGTGATCTAAAAAGTTTAATTATGAGTGGTATATTAATTCAAGATGGTGCGGGATACTTGACTAAATATAAGCTAAAATAGCGAACTGGTTATCAATGGGTCATCAATGGGTCATCAATGGGTCATCAATGCCCGAATTAATTTATTATTAAAGAATTATCAGATAGAAAAAATAATTGTGAAATACGAAGAAGTTAATGGGGTTTTATTATTTAATAAACCTCTTGGGTTATCAAGTAATACAGCTCTTCAAAAGGTGAGGCGTTTATTTAACGCAGCAAAAGCAGGGCATACAGGTACATTAGATCCACTAGCAACAGGACTACTCCCTATTTGCTTTGGAGAAGCTACCAAATTTTCGTCATTTCTTCTTGATGGTGACAAAGAGTATATTGCAACTATCAAGCTTGGGCAAACAACAACTACTTATGATGCTGAGGGTGAAATAACTAGCACCTCAATAGTATCGTCAACTCTAGACGAAATATTGGAGTGCATAAATAGTTTTAAGGGAACTATTACCCAAACCCCGCCTATTTATTCAGCTCTCAAAGTCAATGGCAAAGCATTATATCAGTACGCTCGAGATGGTGAGGAAGTGGTAATTAAATCACGTGAAATTTGTATCCATGAAATAGAGCTACTCGAATATATAGCTCTTGATATAATAAAGCTTAGAGTATTATCAAGTAAAGGTACTTATATTAGAACATTAGCAAATGATATAGGACAAAAACTAGGTTGTGGAGCGCATTTGATGGGATTGGTTAGAACAAAATCTAATCAATTTGAGCTTAATGATGAGCTAAGTATGGAATATATTATTTCATTAGAATTAGAGCAAAGGCGGCAATTATTACTACCTGTTGATATAATGTTATCTGAAATGCCAAAATATGAGTTAAATGAGGATGATTTTAGGTATATAAAAAATGGACATAGCTTTATGCCGTCCACTTGTAATGATTTTGAAAAAGTGCGCTTATATAAGGATAGTCAGTTTTTTGGGGTAGCTAAGTGTTTGAAGGGGTTGGTCACACCAGTAAGGTTAATGAATACCAGTTGCTATCATTCATATGCATGAACAAATATAGGATGTGATGCCTTGGGGCATGCATGCTAGAGTAATAACTCAAGAGAAATTGAAGAAGTATATTTGACATATAACAAAAGATGGTGCTAATTTTTTGATTCCCCTGCATTTTGAAGGGGGTTTTGTGGTAAAATTTGTCCTTAATAAAATAAATGGCATCCGCTGACGTGAGCAGCAACACTTTTAAATTTGTTTGAGCTATAATCTAGCGACTATGTATAATGGAGCTAAATTATGGATAAGTACAAACATTTAGGTGAGAATGAACGTTTTGTAATTGAGTTGATGTTAAATAAGGGCGATAGTCAAGGTGACATTGCCAAATTTCTGGGATATTCCAGGACAACTATTAGTCGGGAAATAAGCAGGAATAGTGTTGATGGAAAGTACAACGCTACGCGGGCACAAGGTATGTATATATTGCGGCGTGAGTACCCAGAGCAGGATCGTAAATTCAATAAACTTAGTGACGAAGCAATAAAGTTTATTGTTGAGAACTTAAAAAAACGGAGCTCCCCCTGAGGTAATTAGCTATTTATTGAAAGCTGAATTGGGGATACAGATAAGCCGATATTTAATTTATAAGTTTATCGAGTATAACATATACGTATTAGGTGGCAATTTACCGCTACCTAAGGAATCACGGTAAGCCCAGGAAAGCCAAAGTGGATGCCAGCAAGGTTAAAATAGTTGGCATAATAGGTATAGAACACAGACCGGAAATTGCCAGTAGCAAAGAAGAATACGGTCATTGTGAAGGTGACACAATAGTTAGCAAAGACCACAATGGTATGGTAGTTACGTTAACTGAAAAGAAGACATTACAGGAATTTATAGTTCCGGTAGAAAATATGGACTCAATTACTGTAGCAAATGCTATAATTGAGGTGTTTAAAAATCGGCCAGGCTCAATAATTAAAACCTTAACATTAGACAATGGGTTTGAATTTGCCCGGCATGATTTGATAACCAAAGAATTGGGGTGTGGTGTTTATTTTGCTAAACCTTATTGCTCAAACGATAAGGCATTGGTAGAAAATCACAACAGACTGATACGGGACTTTGTCCCTAAAGGTTCTGATTTCAAGTTGATAAGTAAAGAATATTGGCGGGAAATTCAGGATATATTAAACAACCAGCCGCGTGAGATTCTGGGTTTTAAAACTCCGAATCAGATGGTAGCTCAAGAGCTTAAACTGTGTTGCTCTTGAATCCTGCGGGCGCGAAATAAGAGTATTTGATGAAGATATTTGTACTTGCCTATAAAAACCAGAGATTATTACTAAATCTTATCAGAAATGATTTTAAAAATAGATATCTAGGTAATCATTTGGGGATTGTATGGGCATTTATACAACCCCTTGTAATGGTTATGGTATATTGGTTTGTGTTTGTACATGGTTTTAGAGCTACTCCTGTAGCGAATGTGCCATTTTTATTGTGGCTATTGGCTGGTATGGTTCCATGGTTTCTAATTAATGATGCAATTGTTAGTGCAAGTAGTGCAATTACTAGTCAAAGTTTCTTAGTTAAAAAAATAGTCTTTGAAGTCAAATTAATCCCAATAGTCAAAATTGGTTCTGCAGTAATGGTGAATCTTGCATTTTGGGTTTTGATGCTAATAGTTTGTATCTGTTATGGTTATTATCCAAGCTTAATGTGGTTTCAGCTTATATACTATATGATTTGTATTCTTGCTCTGTCTTTGAGTATAAGTTTACTTTTATCAGCAGTTATGCCATTTATGCCAGATGTTGGACAAATAGTTAGTATATTTATGCAATTAATGTTTTGGGCCACCCCAATTTTTTGGAACAAATCTCTTCTAAAAGGACATATGGTTTTAATTTATAAGCTTAATCCCTTTTCCTATATTGTTATTGGTTTTAGAGATTCATTAATTGATCATACTCCTATAATGGAACATTATAATCAAACTATTTATTTTTGGTGTTTAACTGCATTCTTATTCTGGTTTGGTAATAAAACGTTTAATAAACTTCGCCCACATTTTGCGGATGTGCTCTAGTATGGATAAAGATATAGCAATCAAAGTAGAAAATCTATTTAAAGTATATAAGCTTTATAATGCACCCATAGATAGATTGAAAGAGGCGCTTCATTTGCGTAAGAAAAAGTATCATAAAGATTTCTATGCTTTAAGTGATGTATCTTTTGAGATTAAAAAAGGTGAAACAGTAGGCATAATTGGAAAAAATGGCTCAGGAAAATCAACGTTACTAAAAATAATAACTGGTGTATTATCTCCTGCTGCTGGAAAAGTTACTGTTAATGGGCGAGTTTCAGCGCTATTAGAGCTTGGCGCTGGCTTCAATCCAGAATATACGGGGATTGAAAATATCTACTTTCAAGGCAGCTTGATGAGGTACGAGCAAGAAGAGATGGATGCGAAACTACAAGAAATAGAAGATTTTGCAGATATTGGTGATTTTATTCACCAACCGGTCAAAATGTACTCTAGTGGTATGTTTGCCAGACTTGCATTTGCTGTTGCAATTAATGTAGAGCCTGATATACTGATAGTAGATGAGGCTTTAAGTGTTGGTGATATGGCATTCCAGTCAAAATGTTTTAATAAATTTAAAGAGTTCAGAGAAAAAGGAATTACAATTTTATTTGTAACACATTCTGTTGATACTGTGATTAAATATTGCCAATCTGCAATTTTAATAAATAATGGAGTAATTATAAAAAGTGGTGGCAGTAAAGAAACCGTTGAATTATTTCGTAAAATGATGGTTAATACTGCGAGAAGCAACATTGTAGATGACTTTGGTAATGATGGTAATATACAACAACCAATACATTACAATTTAAAACAACAGTTGCCCTTGAACCCTAATGTAAATATTTATGGATCTATGGACGCTGAGATAATTGATTTTGGAATTATTAATCAAGATGGTGTAGTTACGAATCACTTATATCATGATGAAGATTATATCATACAAATTTCGGTTAAATTTAATGTGGATATATTAGATCCTATATTCGCATATACATTTAGGGATGTAAATGGATTAGAATTAACAGGTACAAATTCCTCGAATCTTAATCAAGAGTTTGGCTTAATAAAAAGTGGCGAGGTTATAACTGTAAAATTTAGTCAATCTATGATTTTAAATTCTGGGCAGTATTTTCTGGCTTTAGGTTGCGTTAAGTATTTTAGCAATAATTTAACAGTGTTTCATCGCATGTACGATGTAGTTGTTGTAGATGTGGTTTCTACTAATTTAGGTACAGGTGTAGCATTTACTGTGTCAGATGTTGAGATTATAAAGAATTAAAAAAATATTTTGTTTGGGATTATAGGTAAATAATGACAGTTTTAAATCTTAAGTATTATAATGGTCAAGATCTTTATTCTGATGGAGATGTTGAAGATGATATATTAAAAATTGTTAAAAATAATACTGATTTTACTGATATATTATGTAATGATAATCGCTGGGCTGTGATGTACCATCTCACTCCAATTAGACAAAATTTACTTGAGTGGTATGATTTTGATAAGAATGGAAGTTTACTTGAAATAGGTGGTGGATGTGGTGCGTTTTCTGGTATGTTTGCTGATAAAGTTAGAGATGTTAAGGTAGTTGAATTATCTAAAAGAAGAGCTGAGATAATTTATAATCGTCATAAAGATTATGATAATTTGGAAGTTATTGCAGGAAACTTAAATGATATTCAGTTTGATGACAAATTTGATTATATCACTTTAATAGGTGTTTTGGAGTATGCCGGTAAGTTTACTGCGGGTAATGATCCTTATAAAATATTTCTGGAAAAAATAAAAAAGTATCTTAAACCAAATGGTAAGTTATTAATTGCTATAGAAAATAAATTTGGATTGAAATACTGGGCTGGAGCAAAAGAGGATCATACTGGGAGAAATTTTGATAGTATTGAAAACTATCCTCATGATAAAAGTATTCAGACCTTTGGAAAGTATGAGTTGCAAGAATTATTAAAGTCTGTAGGATTTGAATATACTGACTTTTACTATCCTATGCCGGATTATAAATTGCCAGCCGTTATTTATTCTGATGATTATTTGCCTGATGAAGCTACTATTTTCAATGATGTATCACCTAATTTTGATCAAGAGCGGTATATTCTGTTTAACGAACAATTGGCTTTTAATAACATTATAAAGAATAAAATGTTTGATTTTTTTGCTAATTCTTTTTTAGTGGTGGCCAGTTAATGAAAACTATATTTGCTAAATATAATCGTGAAAGATTGCCACAATTTCAAACTGTAACAAAAATAGTTGAACTAAAAGATGGGAGTCGTAAAGTATTTAAGCAGGCTCTAAATATTAAAGCTAGTGGACATATTGCTGAAGTATTTTCTAATTATACTCGTTTAACAGACAAATATCCACATATCAAGTTAGTTAAACCTGTACTTGAAAATGACTTAACGGTTAGTTTTCCAATTGTTCAAGGCGTATCATTGGATAAATTATTAAAGCAAGCCTTGGATAATCAAGATAAAGAAATCCTTTTAGCATTATTAAATAAATTTATTTCCTATGTTGATAGCTTTGTGGATGAGCGTCAAGTTAAGTTTGTGCCATGTGAAAAGTTTAAAATCGTTTTTGGAGATTGGCAGAGTAAAGAGCTACAGGATACTATTAGTCTTGCAAATATAGATTTGATATTCAGTAATTTATTCTTGAATGAAGACGAAACGATAGCACAAATTGATTACGAGTGGGTGTTTGAGTTTGCCATACCAGTTAAACTGGTTTTATTTAGATCTCTTGCAACTCTTCTAAATAGATTGTCTAATAATATTATTCTAAGTGGATATCGAGAGGAAATTATAGAGTTTTTTGGAATTAGTATGTCTGAAATTAGCGAATATACTGATAATGAATCTCAATTCTACAAATATGTATATGGCTCAGAAAAAAAATATTTTTTAAACAATAATGTTTTAAAATTTAAAACTTCTATATTTGAAGAATTACAAAGTAAAGATCAAGAGTTACAAAGTAAAGATCAAGAGTTACAAAGTAAAGATCAAGAGTTACAAAATAAAGATCAGGAGTTAAATAGTTTACTTAATTCAAAAAGTTGGAGATTAACATCGCCGCTGAGAAAAATATTATATTTTTTTAACAGTAAAAAAGAATGGAAAGATAGATGTTTTTAATTTTTCTATTATGGATTTTATTTTATTATCCATGTGTTTTTGTTTTATTTCGGTATAAATCTATCCAAAATATTATTTTGGGTTTAAAACAAGCAAAATCTGTTTTTATTATCATTTCTACTATAATCGTATTAAATGCATTTGTTATTTTTTACATCTCTCATGAAAAATATATATACTTCTGGGATTCCGCTGGATATTGGGATATTTTACTTAATAGTATCAAATTTGTTTCAAACAGTACCTTTAATGAAACATTGATAAATTTAATAAACAGTATAAATAATGATGATTACAATGTATTTGCTGCTTACCTACTAGTTCCTACGGCAAAATTTTTGGGTATCACTAGGCTAGACTATATTTTAAGTATTTTAAATTTATTCTTGATTCCTGCAGTTTTTTTTATTTCAATTATTATTAAACAAATTCTAATAGACTTTTTTAAACTTGAATCGATAAAATTTGAATATGTTTTTGTCTTAACTGCTATTTTCCCCCCCATCTTGTTTCCAATGTTAAGAGGTTATTTAGATGTACTAGGATTAATCCCAGTTAGTTGTTTGATTTTAATATTAATGAATGAAGAATTTAAACGAATTAATATTCTAACACATTTAACAATTGCAGTCGCTATATTAATAATCTTGTTTTCTAGGCGATGGTATGCTTTTTTTGTGGTTTCATTTTTATTCTCTTTTGGGGTGGTTTTTTTAATAGAAATATTAAAAAATTCCAATAGATGGCTTTGGCTGCAAAAAGCTATCTTTAATTGGCTAATTACTTTTAGTTTTATCTTTTTAATACTATTTTGCTTTTTTAAAGGGTTTTTATTAAAAAGTGCTGGTGTTGATTATTCTTATTTCTATAGTGCATATAAACATGGTGGTTTTCTGTCCAATATTATCGCTTTAATTAATTATTTTGGCCTTTTTTTAATTTTCATATGTACAGTATCACTTAAAAAAATATTTAACCTAAAAATAACTATAGTATTATTTCTTCAACTAATTATAGCGTACTACTTATTTTTTTCAGTTCAATCTTTTGGAGCACAGCACTATTATATTTTGACAGTGGCTATACTTGTTTTATTTTTTATTGGGTTTAATTTTTTATTAACACAAGTAAAATCGTCAAGTTCATTAATATTTATATTTATAGTGGTTGCATGGATATTGCAAAGTTATAATACTTTTATTATGCCTGTAAAATATTCTCATTTATTTATTAAATATCCAGAATACCCTCTTTATAGGAACGATATTGGAGATATTAAACATTTATCGCATGCAATTGCAAATTTGGATGGTAGCATATACGTTTTAGCTAGTTCTGCTGAATTGAATGATGATATCTTAAGAAAAGTAAATATGCCAGAAAGTGATAACGCTGTCTCTAACATGCTTCCGACAAGTCACATTGATTTAGCATCAGGCTTCCCTTTTCAATTGTTTGATGCAAAGTATATTTTAGTTGCAAGCCCTATCGATCTACATGCAGGTCAAAAAAATCAACAGGATGTTTATTTTTTTGCTAATTATATTATGCATGGGATTTCTTTCGGAAAAAACTATACTAAAATAAATACTTTTAAAATTGGAAAACAAATTGTTGTAAATCTTTATCAAAAAACTAAATGTTTTACAGAAACTGATTTATTAACAATATCAGATTACTTTAGGGACTACTATAAAAATGATGATAGATTTAATAACTTATATCCTTTAATAAAAAAATATAAGTGCTTAAATTAAATCAGATGCCTTTAGATCGTGTAAAATCAATATTTTTTTAATGGGTTTTATTTTATGAAAAAATTATCTATTGTTATACCTGTATATTTTAATGAAAAAAATTTACTGGATACTTATGCTAAATTAGCCGAAGAGGTCTTTCCACATCTTCCTGATTATGAATTAATACTAGTTGATGATGGTTCAGGTGATGACTCATATTCTGAGATGCTGAAATTGCGTGATATGAATGACAGGGTAAAGTTAATAAAGTTTTCGCGTAATTTTGGTCATCATATTGCAGTATATGCTGGTTTAGAGCATATAACTGGTGATTGTGCTGTGGTTATTTCAGCTGACCTTCAGGATCCGCCTAGTTTGATTGTAGATTTATATAATAAATATTTAGAGGGATATAAAATTGTTTTGGCTGTTCGTAAGGGGCGTGATGAACCATTTATGCAGAGACTTTTTTCCGGTATTTATTATAAGTTAATGAAGAAATACGCAATTAAAGATATGCCATTAGGTGGTTTTGATTGCTTTTTAGCAGATAGGCAAGTTATAGAAACTTTAACTAAAATTGAAGAAAAGAATACGTCGCTATTTGCCCAGATATTATGGTTGGGATTTAAACGTGCTGAAGTATATTATGTTCGTCAAGCAAGACAAGTTGGTGAATCAAGATATACGTTATCAAAAAAAGTTAAATTATTATTAGATTCATTATTAGCCTTCTCTTATGTGCCAATTAGAGTGATTTCATTAATTGGTGTAATTGACTGCCTGTTAAGTTTTACATATGCTTTGTATATTATAATTCATAAGGTTATGTATGGCTATTCTGTAGGTTGGTCATCGCTAATGGTAGCGATAATGTTTAGTTCTGGAGTGCAGATGCTTACCCTTGGTGTAATTGGGGAGTATTTGTGGCGTAATTTTGATGAGAGTCGTAAACGTCCACTATATGTTCTTGACCAGCTTCAAGGTATACGTAAGTTATAAAATAAGGTGCAAAAAATAAATAGAAAAGAAGGTATTTAATGATAATTGGTAATGGAATGATGGCTAAGCAGTTCGTATCTTATAAAGATAATAATGATGTGATAATTTGCGCTAGTGGAGTATCAAATTCAAAAGAAACAAGAGATGCTGAATTTGTAAGAGAATATAACTTAATAGAAAAATTAAATGATACTCATTCAGATAAGTTATTTGTATATTTTAGTACTAGTAGTATGTATGATCCATGGGAAAAGAAGTCTCTTTATGTAAAGCATAAATTAAATATTGAAGAGTATATACAAAGCAATTTCAAAAACTATCATATTTTTCGAGTTTCACAGATAATAGGCAGGGCTAATAATGCTACTTTAATTAATTATCTGATAAATAGCATTTTACTAGATAAAGAGTTTGAAGTATGGGGAAGAACAACTCGGAATTTAATTGCATTAAGTGATGTATATAATATTATTGATTATATTATTAAAAATCAAATTTTAAAAAATAAAATAGTTAATATTGCTAATCCAAATAATATTGCTGTTTTAGATGTTGTTAATTTTATTGAAGAAGTTTTGAGAAAAAAAGCACGGTATAAAATTATAAATCATGGTTTTCCTTTTGAGAAAGTAAATATTTCTGATATTAAAGAAATTATAAATAAGTTATATATTGAATTTGATGAAGAAAAATATTACTTAAATGCAATTAATAAAATAATAATCAATAGTAGATTATAGTAATATGAAAAAAAAGGTTAAGAAAATATATAAATACTACCAGTTGGGATATTTGAACAAAACAAATATAAAAAAGATCTTTCGTTTAATAAGAACTATGGGCATAAAACATACGTTTAATAAAATAAAGCAGTACATACGCTCTGTGAGGGCATTTGAACAAAGTAGTAGGTATTCAGATATACTAAATTTATCATTTGCTAAATACTTTGATATAGCAGTTATGCATAGCTTGAAAAATAAATTGGGTGATTCAATTGTTTTTACAACGCCATGTTTGTCATATGGCGGTGGTGAGTTATATTTATTAAGTTTAGCAAAATCGATACATGAATTAAATCCATCATTACATATTTTTGTAATTGTGCCGGAGTTTATTGGTACGTATAATCCTAATATACACGGTGATTATGACTTTATTACATTTATTGCTTGTCGTGATTTTATTGCGGATGATAATTTAGAGGAGTCTTATAATTTTTTGAAGGTTTTTATTAGTGTAGTTAAACCTAAAATATTACATAATATAAACTCTTCCATTACATGGAGATTAATTATCAATGAATCTATTTTTCTTAGAAAAAATATTGAAAAAATATATGCATGTATATTTTGCCCTCAGTATGATAATCTTGGGAATCTAGAGGGTTTTGCAAAAGAATTTTTGGAAGATGGAATAAAAAATATTGATTTACTTATTTCAGATAATCAAAATTTTAAATTATTCGCTTCACAAAACTTTAGATTATCACATGATGAATTGAAAAAAATTGTTACCATATATACTCCATGCAAATTTGGAAAATCTGATTCAGTTATTGCTGCGCAAAATAAAAACTTATCTAATATTCCACAAAAAAATATTAAGCTTCTCTGGATAGCACGTTTAGATGAGCAAAAAAATGTCAATTTATTGTTTCAGATTGCTAATAAGTATACAGGGTTTTTGATTTATGTATATGGCTCAAGTATAGTTGAAGGGGAAAATAAGTTTAGTAATATACCCAAAAATATTATTTTAAAAGGTATAGAAATGGATATTGCTAAAATTATGCTTGATAATGACTATACAGCTATGATAATGACCTCCAGGTATGAAGGTATTCCAACCATTTTGATTATAGGTGGGTATTTAAATATACCAATTATAGCACCAGATGTTGGTGGTATAAGTGATTTAATTAATCATGATACAGGATATCTATTGTCATCAAATCCATTACCAATAGATTATAAGTTGGCTGTTGATAGAGTTATTAATGATCATCAAGAGCGATTTAATAAAATTAATAGTATGCACAAGTTAATAGAAAAACGCCATTGTTTTGAAATGATGAAAGAGTCATTAATTAAACTCACGTATTTAGATATTTCGAAAGATAATGTGAGATCACTTCCGCTAGTTAGTGTTATTATTCCGTGTTATAATCAATATCATTTTTTAATTTCTTGCATCGAGTCTGTTTATGGTGCCTATGCTGGACCATTAGATATTATTGTTATTGATGATTACTCTACTGAAGCTAAGAAAGCAACATATCAAAATCTTATTAATAATATCTTCCCAGACGTTAGAGTTATTAATAATGATAGAAATTATGGAGTTTGTAATACCAGAAATATAGGTATAGATTTAGCTTTAGGAGATTATATACAATTTCTTGATGCTGATGATGTTTTGCTGCCCAATAAAATTTCCATTCAAGTTAGCCAGGTAGATGAAGAAAAAAATATTCTAATATGTGATTATTTTTTATCAGATAACAACATGGAGCTTTTAAAGTATGAATCAAGTATTAAGCAATTTAATTTGACATTAGAGAGTTTCTTATTATTTTGGGAGCGTGGGTTCTGTATTCCAATTCATACAGCTTTATTTCCAAAGGCAATCAAGGAAAACAAATTTGATTCAAATTTATCATCACGAGAAGATTGGGTTTTTTGGATTAATTTATTAATCAATAATTATAAAATATCATATTTACCTTATCAAGGCGTTATATATAGAATGCATTTAGATAGCGTAACACATTCAAAATTTTTAATTGCAGGAAAATCTTGGATAAATGCAACTTATTTGATACTGAATAAAATTGCAAACGTAGATTCAGAACTTAAATCAAAATTTATATCTGTTGCCGCAGAACATTATCTGAATTATTTTATCCCTAAGAGCATTGATGAATTATCACAAAAATCAATTAATAATGAAGTGAATATAGTATTTGATAAATCGACGAAGTTCAATGAATTAGATGAATTAAAAGCAAAAATTGATTTTTATGCTAGTACAAAAATATTTTTTGATAAGATGGCTGATATTACTATTATTATACCAGTTTATAATCATTTTGATAAATTATGGCAATGTATTCAAAGTGCAATAGATCAAACTTGTACTGTGAAGGAAATTATTATATTAAATGATAATTCATCTGATAGCATGGTAATTGATTTATTATACTATATTGAAAATAAATTTAGTAATTATATTAAAGTAATAAATTTTAATAAGAATATTGGAATTAGTAATATTCAAAATCATGCAATTGAAGTTGCAACAGGAAATTATATTTTATTTTTGGATTGTGATGATTATTTAGAATTGAATGCAGTAGATGTTATGAGTCAGATATTAGAAAATAGTTCTCCTGATTATATATTTACAGATAACTACCATCTTATGGGGTTTGATAAAACATATAGTTGCTACGGTGGTTATGATAATATTAAATACTCATCAAATGAAAATATTTGTGTGGATTTATTATATGGAATGGTTGCTAATCATTTAAAAGTTATTAAGCGATCTTCACTTTTAGATTGTGGCTTATTTAATGAAAAATATAGCGGTGTTCAAGATTGGGATATGGCTTTAAAATTTTGTGAAAAAGGAATGACTTTCAAATATATACAAAAACCATTATATAATCATCGTATTCATGCAAACTCTGTAACAAATTCTATGAGGACATTACAATTCAAACTTATGAATATAGTTAGGCGTAAGCATTTAGAGATACGCTATCCACATGTTAAGATTGATGATAATTCGAATGCTGAAATTGAGATAATTAAAGAGAGTTGTCAATTATCAATGATTGAATATTGTCTATCAAATAAAAAACAAATTGCGTTTATGATAGATGAGCATACTTCATTAAGTGATTATTGGTTTGTAAATGAATTTAATGCGTTTTTTAATCAAATATATATCAGTGACCCAAGTCAGTATGCTATTTTGTGTGGTTATTTATGGGATCCAAAAATCATCATGATTAAAAATAATATATAAGTTGCTATAAAATGGATATTTCTGTAATAATTCCTTGTTATAACCAAGGAAAGTACTTAGTTGAAGCAATTGATTCTGTTGAGAAAATTAGTGCGTCTTTGTTAATTGAGATATTGATAATTAATGATGGCTCAGATGATGTGGAAACTCTTGAGGTTTTAGATAGATTGCTAGAATCTGGTTATAGAGTAATTAATTTTAATAATCATGGAGTATCAAGTGCACGAAACAAAGGTTTGGAGTTGTCTACGGGTAAATATATTCAATTTCTAGATGCAGATGATATTGTTATAAATAATAAATTTGTTAGGCAACTTGAATTATTTAATCGTGATACTAATTTAAGTGTAGCAGTAAGTGATTTTTTATTTGCAGAAGAAGATTTATCAAAAACATATAGTTTATCAACTCACCAAGCATTTTTTAGCAAAAACTATCCTTTAGAGAGTTTTCTATTTTCTTGGGATAAGGGGTTTTCGATACCTATTCATTGTTTTTTATTTAAAAGTGAAGTGTTTTATCAACAAAATCAAAGAATTAAGTTTGATGTTGATTTAGCCTCACGTGAGGATTGGCTTATGTGGTGTAAAATAGCTCTTACAAATGCCAAATTCAAATTTGATCCAGAAGTAATGGCAATTTATCGCAAACATGGTTCTTCGATGACCAAAAATGTTATAAAATCTTTAAAAGGCTTTTTGATTGCTCAAATTAAAGTTGCAGGCTTAATTGATGACACAGCACTGCGTTGTAAGTTTATCAAATATAGCTTTTGTAGATTATTTCGTATAAAACATATTATCAAACTAATATCTTATTTGGCTCAAAATATTTATAACAGGTAATACAAAATACATTAAGTATTATCTGAATTAACAAATATGTTAAAATTCCTGACTAATGTTAAGAAACTATTGCAAATATTATGAAAATATCTTTATTTATCCCAACATACAATGCTGCAACATATGTGCATCAAATATTTAGTAACACACTATCAAATATAGCTAAAGCAAATCTTCATCGCGTATTGGTAATTGATTCATCATCTACTGATAATACCTTAGATCTAGTTAATCAATTTGGGTTTGAAAGTATAGTCATACCCAATAACGAGTTTGATCATGGTGGGACGCGTCAGAAAGGGCTAGAAGTACTCTCTGATAGTGATATTATTGTATATATTACACAAGATGTATTAATTGAAGATCCTAATGCGATTATTAATTTGGCTCAAGTATTAATTGATAATGAAAAAATTGCTGGGGCATATGCTAGACAATTACCTCATGATAATGCTGATATTTATGCTCAGCATTTAAGAAAGTATAATTATGATTCTACAAGCTATGTGCGTAAATATAACGATAGATTTATTTCTGGTATGCGTTGTATTTTTTCATCAGATTCATTTGCAGCTTATAAAGTTTCAGCATTAAAAGAAGTTGGCGGATTTCCCGAGCATTTGATTATGGGGGAAGATGTATATCTTTTTGCTAAATTTTTACATGCTGGTTATAAAGTAGCTTATGCTGCTGATGTTACGTGCAAACATTCTCATAATTATACACTCGGTCAGACATTTCAGCGTTATTTTGATATTGGGGTGTTTCATAAATCAGAGTCTTGGATATTAGAAGAATTTGGAACTGCTAATAAAGATGGGATAAAGTATTTGTTATCTGAATTAAAATATGTAGCTCTTCGTAGACCTTGGCTTTTGCCTGTTTCTTTAGCACTTACCTTTACGAAATACTGTGGTTATAAACTTGGGCGTAATTATGATGAGATTGGTGTTAGATTATGCCGAAAATTTAGTAAAAATAAAACTTTCTGGTGGCAGTAAATCATTTTTGATTTTCATTTACGACCTCGATGTCTTGAATTATCTTGTAAAATATCTTCCAAGGAAATAGGTTTGTTAATAGCCGTCTTTGTAAATAGTTGATCAAAATTATCTATGGAATCCAAAATGTAAGATATTTGTAATAATGATTCTAGAGATATTTTGCCACGTTGCTCAAATTTTTTTAAACTACCTAAGCTAACTCCAGATCGCTCTGCTAGAGTTTTTTGACTTAAATTTAGAGATAGTCGTTTTTCGCGAGCTCGATTTGCTATTTCAAGTGCAACTTCTTTTGGATTATGTTATGGTAAATACTGTTTTGCTATTTTATTAAAATTATTTAATTGATCTTCTATCCATTTATTATCGTACCCCATTTCAGTAGCCATTAGTTTGGCAACTGTTGGTGCTGCTTCTATTGCTGCTTTTGCATTTAGAAGAATGGCTCTGGTGCGTCTACATAATACATCTTCAATTGTTTTAGCTTGTTCATGGCGTATTTGATATATTACTTCAGCACAAAGGTATGGAAGATCTGGGTGCAGTTTTTCATGGGTTTTAGTTTCTTCAGTAATTTTGAGAATTTTATTTGCTTCACTAGCATAAACACTAAGCGGGTAGGGCAATACTGTATCAGTATTCTGAGCGTATAGTTTAAGTTCTTTTGTAATAGATTTGGTATTATTAAGCATACCATTATTTATCGCAAAATTAATGGTATCTTCACCCATCAAGCGATATATTGTCCATTTGCCACCTACAATGGAAATAAGACCGCTACTACTTAAGAGAATTTCATGCTTTCTTGAGATTTTAGAGCTATTAGTTTGATTCTGTGGTCTTACTAATGGTCTTTGACCTGCAAATACAGATTTTATATCGTCCCGCGTAACTATCTTACTCGTATAGTTATTTAGAGTATCTAGTATAAAATCTATTTCATTTATCTGTGCTATTGGATCTATTTCGGGCTTGTCAATAGCAATATCGGTTGTACCAACTACGACTTTATTATGCCAAGGTAATACAAATAGTATCCTACCGTCATTAGTTTTAGGAATTACGATAGCGTATTTAGAATCAAAGATATCTTTATTAAATACTAGATGAGTTCCTTGGGCGGCTGCTACATTCTTATGGCTTTCTACGGGTTCATCAATATCTAGTATCGTATCAGTTAGTGTGCCTGTAGCATTAATAACTATTTTTGCTTTAATTTCATAATCTTCATTAGTGAGTTTATTTTGTACTTTCAGTCCTGTAACTTTGTCTTCTGAGTTTTTAGTGAATCCTGTGACATTTGTATAGTTATGAGCTATTCCACCAAGACTCTCAAATGTCTTTAGTAATGAAACAAGCATACGAGTATCATCAAACTGCCCATCATAATATACGGCAGAGCCTTTAAGACCAGCTGTGTTTAGATTTGGAGCTTTACCCAGTGTATCATTACGATTTAGAAATTCACTGTGTCCTACTTTTTCTTTGCCAGCCAAAAAATCATATAGCTTTATTCCTACAAAGTATTTTAATTTATCCATCCATGAGTATAAAGGTACCATATAGGGCTGTGCTTTAGCAATATGTGGTGCATTTTTTAGAAAAAAATGTCGTTCTGATAGACCTTCTTTAACTAGTTCAAAATCAAAATTTGCAAGATAACGTATGCCGCCATGGACAAGCTTGGTAGATTTTGAAGAAGTTCCTTTGCCGTAATCATATGCTTCAAATAAAATAGTCTTGTAACCCCTTGAAGCAGCCTCAACAGCAACACCAAGTCCAGTTGCACCGCCTCCAATAATAGCTACATCATATTCGTTCATGGCTGTACCCATCCTTTGGTTCTATTTACGGCTTCATGCCATATTGCAAGTAACTCTTGTCGTGTTTGGTTATTTATTAGTGGTTCAAATTGACGATCTATTTGCCATACAGCTTCGAGTTCGTCAACACTACTCCAAAAACCAACAGCTATTCCAGCCAAATATGCAGCCCCAAGGGCTGTTAACTCTAAACATTTAGGGCGTTCAACAACAGTGTTTAATATATCAGCCTGAAATTGCATCAAGAAGTTATTGCGACAGGCTCCACCATCAACACGAAGTGTGGTTAGGTGCTGCTTTGAGTCACTCTCCATAGCATGTACCAAATCAGCAACCTGAAATGCAATTGATTCAAGTGCTGCACGAGCAAAATGTGCATTAGTAGTGCCGCGAGTTATCCCAAATATAGCGCCACGGGCATACTGATCCCAATGTGGTGCACCAAGACCTGCAAAAGCAGGTACCATACATACCCCGCCATTATCAGCTACGCTAGTAGCCAAAGCTTCAATTTCATTAGAATCTTTAATAAGCTTTAAGCCATCTCGCACCCATTGAGTAACCGCGCCACCTATAAATACACTGCCTTCAAGGCAGTACTCACGGGTGTTATTAATATTCCAGCCTATTGTTGTTAGTAAATTATTATTCGAAACAAGAGCTTTGTTGCCAGTGTTCATTAGTAAAAAGCATCCAGTACCATAAGTGTTTTTTACCATCCCAGGTTTTATACATAAGTTTCCAAATGTTGCAGCTTGTTGGTCTCCTGCAACACCAGCTATAGGTATTCTACTACCAAATAATCCTGAACTAGCTTCACCAATAATTCCCGATGAAGGTACTATCTTAGGTAGTAATTGATGTGGAATATCTAGTATTTCTAGTAACTCATCATCCCAAGTACCAGTGTGAATATTAAATAATAAGGTACGCGAAGCATTTGATTCATCAGTAACATGGTCTCTTTGATGGGTTAGATTCCAAATAAGCCAACTATCAACCGTACCAAAACAAAGCTTGTTAGCTCTAGCTAAATCACGACTTCCTTTAACATTATCAAGTATCCATTTAAGTTTAGTTCCTGAGAAATATGCATCAAGTACTAGTCCAGTTTTATGTTTAAATTTATCAGCCAGATCACGTTTTTTGAGATCATCAACAATATCAGCAGTTCTTCTATCTTGCCATACTATGGCATTATATATAGGAATCCCAGTTTGTTTATCCCACACTATAGTGGTTTCTCTTTGATTTGTAATTCCAATAGCTGCAATATCATCAGCTGTAGCTGATGCTGCAGCCATTGCTAGTTTTGCTACGCTTAATTGGCTTAGCCAAATTTCATTCGGATTATGTTCAACTAATCCTGGTTTAGGAAATATTTGGCTAAACTCCTGTGCTTTGGAGCTAACAATATTACCCATACGGTCAAAAAGAATTGCTCGAGAAGAGGTTGTTCCTTGATCAAGAGCTAATATGTATTTTTTCATGATTGTCTTACCTTGAATCCAATTGTTAAATCATATAGAAAAGCACCTAATGGTCCGCCAATAAGTGGTCCAATTATTCCAACTACCCAAATACCGGATCCATCAGTTAGTCCATTATTAGAAAACCCAACTAAAGCTGTAAAAAGGCGTGGGCTAAAGTCACGTGCTGGATTCATAGCATAACCATGCATACCGCCAAAAGACATACCTATAGCAACAATAAGTGCAGCTACAGCAAATGGTGCTAAAAATCCTGCTTTGTCAGCTACAAAATGTTCTACAATTGCTAAAATACCAAACATTAGAATTGCTGTAGCAATAACTTCCGCCATGAAGCCTGGCATAAATCCAGAAACTGCTGGAAATGTTGTAAAAATTTCTGCAGTATTTTGTAGTGTTGGATCAACTATAGCAAATTTGGCACTATAAAAATAATAAACTATTGCAGCACCTAAAAATCCTCCCAGCATTTGGGCTATAATATAAAACGGGGCTTTTGAAATGGGGAACCTTTTTGTTACAACCAGAGACATTGTTACAGCTGGGTTTAGGTGAGCTCCACTTATTCTATTACTAACCAAAATACCTAAAAATACCGCAAATCCCCAGCCAAAGGTGATATTGACATAGCCACCAAGATTAAATAGTGTATTCATAGCACATACACCATTACCGAATAATAATATAAACATGGTGCCAATTAGTTCCGCAATTGATTCACGAAATAGAGTGTTGTTCATTTTTTAGCCCTTTCTAAACGAATTTGATTGGGGGCTTTTGTGAGTGGACGATAAATTTCAATACGGTCATCTTGCTGCAGTTTATAAGTTATAACATCAATTTTTTTGCCAAAAATGCCAATGGCATTGGGGTTGATTTCTTCAAGTTCAGAGAATATTGATTGTATTCCAGATATATTGATAGCCTCTAAGACAGAAGTGCTATTTGAGATTGTCAACGGGATAACAACTTGCTTATCGCGAACGCCATAAGCTACTTCAATGTTAATTAGAGTTGCTGCCATATTGCTTGTTAGCCTCTTTTATAAAACAATCTACAATATTTTTACTGATATAGCTAAATACAGGGCCAATTATTTTTTCGAAAAAATGGTTGGAAAATTTGTATTCTAGATTAAAATCAATCTTACATCCAGATTCCCCAAGTGGAGTAAATACCCAGTTACCACTTAATTCTTTAAATGGGCCATCAACAAAGTACATATCTATTTTAGAATACGGATGATATACATTTCGAGTTACAAAGTGGGTTTTAACCATAAGGTACTCAAGATATACAGCACCTGTTACTTCATTATCATTGTGACGAATAACTTCGCTCTTAGTACACCAAGGTAAGTATTTGGGGTAGTTTTCAATATTTTTTACTAGGTCAAACATCTTTTTTGGTGTATGGTTTACAATTACACTTTTTTTTATTTGAATCATAATAGTTTTTGCCTGAGCCTAAATGCTTTTATGACAAGCTATCATATAGTTAATATCTACATTGTTTGATAATTTAACAGCTTCAGTAATAGGGTTATACTCGATCCCTTTAATAGCAAATACATCAAATCCATGTTTACTTAGTAAACTACGTAATTCTGAAGGCTTGATAAATTTCTTATACTCATGAGTGCCTTTAGGTATTAGATTAAGTATATATTCTGCGGCTAAAACACCTAAAGCATAACTTTTGGGATTACGGTTAATTGTAGAAAAAAACGCCATTGCACCTGGTTTAAGTAGACGGCTGCAGTTTTCAATGATAATCTCTGGGTTTGGGACATGTTCTAGCATTTCCATACAAGTAAGTACATCAAAATATTCTGTATGTGATTTCGCGAATGACTCAATATCAACACACTCATACTCAACGTTTTGTCCGCTTTCAAATAAATGAAGTTTTGCCATTTCTATAGACTTTGGTGCCAAATCTATTCCTGTTACGATAGCTCTTTTTTGAGCCATGCTTTCAGCAAAAATTCCACCACCACAGCCAACATCAATAACTAATTTGTTGTCTAAAACAATATTGTCAGTAACAAATTTAAGTCGTACTGGATTTATATGGTGTAATGTTTTAAACTCACCATCAAGATTCCACCACTGATGTGCGAGATCATTGAATTTATTTATTTCTTGTGCATCAAAATGCATTATAGTTCATCCTCTTTGGAACCAGAGAGCTTACGGTTTATTAAGTTTAAAAACTCATCTCCAAATTTATTCATTTTATTACTTAAACTTTGTACATCACCTGAGAATTTATTATAAAATATATATGCAGGTATAGCTACAAATAACCCTATAGCTGTAGCTACTAGTGCTTCTGCAATTCCTGGGGCAACTGATGCTAGTGTTGCTTGACCAGCAGCACCTAAACCAATAAATGCATGCATAATCCCCCAAACAGTACCTAGTAATCCAATATATGGGCTAACTGATCCAAAAGTTGCAAGCATACTTAAGCGACTTTCATAGCGATCAAGCTCAGCATCCATCGCAGAATTAAGAGATCTTTCAATGTTTGCTATCATTAGATTTTTATCTGTTATACCTTGTTTGATTAGTTTGTTGTATTCAGAAATTCCATAATAAAACAAAGCTGCAACTGAGTTTTTAGTTGATTTACTACTAGTTGCCGTAAATAAAGTTGATATACTATTGGCTGATTTATATTGACGTAAAAAACTCATGGTATCAAATTTTACTTTCCCAAGAGTAACCCATTTAGTGAAAATAATACCCCAAGATACTATTGAAAATAGTACTAAAATACCAATTACAATTTGCACTACTACACTTGCATTAATAATTAGCTGTAATATTGAAATTTCTTGCCCCATTTATTTCTTCCCTATTTAAGATTTATTGCCGAAGATGCTATATCATGACGATATTGCATACCTTTATAGTTAATTTCTTTTATTGCATTATATACTTTTTGTTGTGTTAGTTCAATTGTGCTATCTTGTGCTACAACACATAAAACTCTACCACCTGAAGTGTATAATTTATTATCTTTTATACTAGTGCCGCTATGAAAAACTTTTATATCATCAGTAATATTTTCTAAGCCAACTATTATATCATCTTTTTGTGGGGAATCAGGGTATCCACTACTTGCTAAAACTACACCAATAGCAAATTTATCTGACCAAACTGCACTAATAGTATCTAATTTTTGATTTATTCCAGCTTCAATTAAATCAATCAAGTCACTTTCAAGTCTTAACATAATAGGTTGTGTTTCAGGATCACCAAAGCGACAATTAAATTCTAATGTTTTAGGATTTCCATCTTTATCCACCATCAATCCAGCATACAAAAATCCAGTATATTCATGACCTTCTTTATTCATTCCATCAATTACTGGTTGTATAATCTCCTTAATCACTCGATCATGGAGTTTTTGATCAACTATAGGGGAAGGGGAGAAGGCCCCCATGCCACCAGTATTTGGACCTCTATCATTATCCAATAATCTTTTATGATCTTGTGAGCTTGCCATTGGAAGGATGTTTTTTCCATCAATCATCACAATAAAGCTTGCTTCAGTACCAAATAGACATTCTTCAACTACTACTTTATTTCCAGCACTGCCAAATTTATTATTGGAAAAAATATCATCAATAAAATCTAATGCTTCTATCCTTTTGTTTGCTACTAAAACCCCTTTACCAGCAGCTAATCCATCAGCTTTAATTACAATTGGCAGTGTTTGGGTTGATAAATATTCTTTAGCCAAATCCACATTGGTAAATACGGCGTATTTTGCAGTTGGGATATTGTTTTTAATCATAAAATCTTTGGCATATGCTTTTGAGCTTTCAAGTTTGGAGCAGTATTTTGTTGGCCCCCATATTTTTAAATTATTTGCTCTAAATTCATCTACTATTCCAGCTGCTAATGGAGCTTCTGGCCCAACTAGTGTAAAACTAATATTATTTTGTTTGGCAAATGTAATTAACTCTTGAATATCAGTAATAGATATGTTTTTAATTTTTGCTTCGAGTGAAGTTCCGACATTACCGGGAGCTACAAATACAGTAGCGACTTTTTTTGACTGGGCTAATTTCCAAGCAAGTGCATGTTCGCGTCCACCAGAACCAATTACTAAGATGTTTTTTGACATGTGTATTTCCTATTGAGAGCCTTTTATTTTTAACATTAGCGATTTTACCGTATATTCTAAGGTAAACATATAATTTTTTGATATGTTAGAATATCTGGTAGAGAAATGATTGTTAAATTAAATATAAATAATTTGGTAGTATTAGGGCATGGATCCCAACTTTCGTTGGGATGACGAAAAATAGCGACACGGAAAATATGTTTTTGAAAGATAAAATTTTATGGATATGAATGTACACTACACCAGTGATAATCAGTTTAGTAATTATTCTGATAGTTCAGTTACGATTAAAGATATGGTGTATTCAAATAATATAGTGGTTACTAATGATAAGGTTACACCTTTTACACCTAATGATATAAAGAGTATCACAATAGATGATTTGGCAGATGTTTTAGCTACTAATCCAGATCTGATTATTTTTGGTTCTGGAAATAAAATTATCCAGCCAGATTTAAAACTTCTATATAGTTTAAACCAAAAAGGTATTGGTGTTGAAGTAATGCCAATACAAGCCTTATGCAGAACCTTTAATTTTTTGGTCGGTGAAAATCGTAAAGTATCTGGAATTTTATTATTCTAAGTTAAATTAGATAATGGCACCATTAATTAATGATGCCATTACAGATAATTTATTTGTGATTACGTAAGAAGTCTATTATAAGACCGAATGGACGCCCAGTTGCACCACCATTAGAAGTATTGCCATCATAGCTACCAGATTTCCATGCAGTACCTGCAATATCTAGATGAGCCCATTTATATTTAACAAATTTAGACAGAAATTTGGCTGCAACAGGACTGCCGGCAACTCCATTCCAATTGTCGATATTTGCCATATCAGCTATGCTACTTTTTAGTCCATCTTCATACTCATCAAATAATGGCATATGCCAAACTTTATCATTACTTCTTGCACTTGAAACAATTAATTCTTCGCATAATGTATCATCATTACTATATAAGCCACTTGCTACATGTCCTATTGCTGTAATACAAGCACCTGTCAAAGTTGCCATATCAATTACTAGTTCTGGATTAAATTTCTCAACATATGTTAGAGCATCACATAAAATCAAACGACCTTCGGCATCAGTATTTAGAATCTCAATAGTTTGTCCGGACAAGCTTTTAATTATATCTCCAGGTTTAACGGCAACGCCAGATATAAGATTTTCAGTACATGGAGCTACCATAACTAGATTAATAGGTAGATTTAATTTTACGGCACTTAAAAAGACACCAAGAACGGTTGCAGCACCCATCATGTCATATTTCATTTCATTCATACCAGATTTAGGTTTAATTGAAATCCCCCCACTGTCAAAAGTAACGCCTTTACCAACTAAAACAATTGGTTTATCTTTTGCTTTGCCACCATTATAGCTAAGTGTAACTAATTTAGGTTCTTCATCACTACCTTTAGCAACTGCTAAGAAACTATCCATACCAAGCTCTTTTAGTTCTTTTTTATGTAATATTTTTACGCTTGTTTTTTTGGAGAGTGTCGCAATATATTCTGCTGTTTTAGCAAGGTATGATGGGGTTGCTATATTTGCTGGATTATTTCCGAGGTCCTTTACCAAGAATACACCCTCAAGTAATGCTATTGCATTTTCTAAGCTTGTAGTTGTATTTCCCACAAAATTAATTTTTTTAAGAGATAGTATTTTACGTTTGCTTTTTAATTCATCAAAATAATACATGCTATTTACAAGGTGAAATATTGTTTGTTCAGCATAACTCTCTTCATCAGCATATATTAAGCTAGCTACTTGCTCTTCAAGAATGATATCTATACTTTCAACCTTTGTGTTTTTATTAAGCCATATGCCTAAACTGTGAAGGCTTTTTTGATATTTAGTTAAGTTAAATTTTTCTTTAGCACCAAGACTTATAACCAAATTGGTTTTATCGTTAGTAATAACTGTTATACTTCCGGCACCCTCAAGATCAGATAATTCGTTTATATTAGCATCTTTGGCACATTTTTTGGCATTATTAAGTAATTTATTTTCAAAACTAAATAAAACACGTGTCTTACATAAGTCGCTGTTTTGTAGGGTTAGTTCTAATTTTGATTTTTGGATTTTGAATTTCATTAGGGCGGTACCTTCTTAATAGTGGTAAAATATTGTTTTATTATTACGTAATTTTAGCATTGTTGAGAAGTGTTAGTTAAAAAAAATTTTTATCGTGAGTTGGTAAGTCATGCCAGTAAAATATTTACTGTGCTAGTTTGTATATTGCCATTAACTGAGTTGTTTAGACTAATTGATCAAGCAGCATCTGGTAGCCTACCCAAAATCACTTTGTTGACTATGATGATTTATGGAACTATTGCTAGTTTTCCTATGGTTCTAACTATTGCAAGCTTTTTAACTGTGGTTATAACAGTTAATCGCTTCTGTAAAGATCATGAGTTTTCTATTTGGTTATCTTCTGGCTTAGCCCCATTTTATTGGTTGAAACAAGTTGCGATATTTAGTTTTCCTCTAGCGCTAATTTGTGCAATAAGCTCTATGTATATTACCCCATGGGCGACTTCAAAATCTCAAGAGTATGCTAAATTTTTATCTAAGCAACAGACAAATCTAATAATCTCTCCTGGAGTTTTTAAAGAACAGGATGATGGAAATCAGGTGTTTTATCTTGATCATTATTCTAGTAATTTGGGTATTGCTAAAAAAATATTTATTGAGTATAAAGATTCCGCTGGAACTTATAATATAACTGCTGATTCTGGGCGGATAGATAATGATAATGGAATTTTTGGAATTACGCTTACTAATGGCAATCGTTATGACTTGGGTGATGCTTCGGATACAAATATTATTTTTCATTTTGATGAATTTAGAGCTAGTGTAAAACAACAGTATAGTCCGAAGGATAAAGAAATATTTGAAATTCCAACATCTAGTGTTAGTAAGCTTATCTCAACAAATACTACACAGGCAAAATCTGAACTCTCTTGGCGGATATCTATAGCCATAATGATGTTTGTAATGTGTATTATCGCAGTACCAATAAGCATCCAAACAGGACGGGTGCAGAATAATCTGGTGTTTATCTTACCTCCTATAATATATGCGGTTTATGAAAATATTATCCTAAGTTTAAATGGCTATGTGAATGAAGGTAAACTCCCTATGGTAATGGTTTTTCTAATTCATATAATGATGCTATTAGTGGCAGTTTTTTTAACCTACTTAAAAACCTTTCCAAAAGGTTATTTTTTCTCAAAAAATAAATGATGACAGCAATAACCAAATATATCTTTCAAAAATGCTTGTTTAATACGTTTTTAATGTTATTGGCATTTATAATGTTATTTTCAATCTTTAATATAATAGGTGAGGTTGGTAATATTGGTAAAGGAGATTTTAATACGCTTTCAATGTTGTTCTATACCATATTATCAATTCCAAATTATATGTATTTATTAATGCCGCTTGCAATTCTAATTGGTGTGATGTTAGCTATGTTAAGTTTGGTTAACTATTCAGAATATGCTATTATTCGCACTAGTGGAGTTTCTCTTCGTAAAATAATGATTATCTTGTTAAGCTATGGCTTTATTTTTAGTTTGTTCACACTAACACTTGGAGAGTTTGTTGCACCAGCTGCCAATAGTTATGCTCAAGTGTATAAAAAAACTAAATTGCAAGAAACTGTATCTACTCAGTTACATACTGGGGTTTGGAGTAAAGATGGTGAAAATGGCTTTGTAAATATTAAGCAAATAATGCCTGATTCAACAATTGAAGGAGTTAACATTTTTCATTATGATGATAAGCTTAAATTGCAGGAGTACTTAACTGCAGATAAAGGGTATTATGACCTTAATAAAAACAGCTGGATTTTGGATCATGTTACTAGATATGGTTATACGGGTATAAATGTCGAAAGTAGCTTACTAAATAACTATGTTTGGAAGACAACTGTTGAACCTAAGTATTTTAATGTATTAGTTATCCAGCCAGAAGAAATGTCAGCTATGGGATTATTAAGGTATATGCAGCATCTCGAAGTAAGCAATCAGTCTACAAGTCGTTATAATATTGCTTTTTGGGGTAAACTTGTGTATCCATTTGCATGTGTTTCTATGACTTTAATTGCATTAGCTTTTATTCCTAATAATCGCAGAAATATAAATTTAGGCTCTAAGTTATTTGCAGGTATTATAATTGGAGTGGCGTTTTTCTTTACTACTAAACTTGTTGGGTTTTTAGCTCTGTTATTTCACTGGAATGCTATCTTGTCGGCAATATTGCCTACCATTGGATTGCTTGGTATTGGTGGTTATTTTGTATTGCGTAAAGACTAATAAGATAAGTGTTTTATTAGTCGTTTAGTAATAAGCTAATTGATTCTTCGTTATTTATGCGGCGTATTGTTTCGGCAAATAGTGCAGACATGGTTGCAATTCTAACTTTTTTACTAGCTTTAGCATCATCACGTAGAGGTATGGTATCAGTAATTACTACCTCATCAAGGATAGAATCTGATATTTTTTGTATTGCATTATTAGAAAAGACGGCGTGAGTTGCATATGCAAATACTTTCTGAGCACCTTTTTGTTTCAATGCTTCTGCTGCCTTACATAATGTAGTTGCAGTATCAATCATATCATCGATAATAACGCAGGTTTTACCCTCAACATCCCCAATAATATTCATTACTTCAGCTTCATTAGCCTTGGGGCGGCGTTTATCAATAATAGCCATGTCAACGTTAAGTGATTTGGCAAAAGCTCTTGCTCTAGCTACTCCACCAGTGTCAGGTGATACTATCATTAAGTTTTTATGATTTTTAGATTTGATGTCTTTAAGTAAAACAGGGCTAGCATAAATATTGTCAACTGGAATATCAAAAAACCCTTGAATTTGATCAGCGTGTAAATCAACAGTAAGTACGCGATCAATTCCAGCAGAAGTTAACATATTAGCTACTAATTTAGCCGAAATAGGTACTCGAACAGATCTAGGTCGTCTGTCTTGTCTTGCATAACCAAAATAAGGTATGGCTGCAGTTATACGACCGGCTGAAGCACGCTTTAGTGCGTCAGTGAGTACTAATATTTCCATAAGGTTGTCATTTGTGGGGTAACATGTGGGTTGTAAAATAAATACGTCTGAACCGCGAACGTTCTCAAGTAGAGATACCGATACTTCACCATCAGAAAAATTGGTCACAGATGCTTTACCAAGCTGCATATCAAGGCATTCAGCAACGCGCTGTGCAAATTCCGGATTGGCATTGCCAGTAAAGAGCATTAAGTTTTTACGGACTAACATAAATTTCCCTACTATATTTTATTGGGCGTATGTATAACAACACGCATGATATAAAGATATTCTGGCAGGGGAAGCAGGGATCGAACCTGCGAATGTCGGAATCAAAATCCGATGCCTTACCACTTGGCGACTCCCCTACAAACTTTTTGTGAAAACTGGAGACTTACTTAAATTTTTCACAAGGTAAGTATTATAACTTTTTCCTATTTCTTGTGCAACTTTATTTGCAGTTTTTATGTTACAAAAGCGTAAAAAAATTGCACTTCCAGAGCCTGTCATAATTGGTTTTCCAAAGCGTGTTAGCTCATCAATAATATTTTTTAGTTGGGGATAAAGTTTTATAGCTACGTCCTGTAAGTCATTACGTGGATTATCTAAAAGCTCTTTTGAAGCGGTTGATTCGTCAAATGCTTCAGAAAAATGCTCAATTGCACTAAAAATACTTTTAGTTGGGATGTGAAATTCAGGTTTAACTAGCACGAAAAACTCATCTTTGAGTGTAATTGGGCTAAATACATCACCGATTCCGCTAGCAAAAGCATTTTGTCCATAAATGAAAAACGGCACATCAGCACCAAGAGTTCTTCCCAGTTCTATTAATTTATCTTGAGGTAAATTTAGTTGCCATAAATGATTTAGAGCTAATAATACAGTTGCTGCGTTAGAACTCCCGCCACCTAAACCAGCACCGCTAGGGATGGTTTTTTTGATTCTTATATTGGCTCCAAATTGACAGTTGGTTACTTGTTGAAGTAGTTTCGCTGCTTTATAGCCCAAGTCTGTAGTGTAAGACCAAGCTTGATTATGTTCTATTAATGATATTTGTGGTTTATCAATTATTTGAATTTCAATTTGATCAAATAAATCAATTAAGCAAAAAATGGTATTAAGTAAATGATATCCATCAGTTCTTCTGCCTATTACTCTAAGCCCTAGATTAAGCTTGGCAGGTGAGAGATAATTAATAAATTTGGTTCTATCTGTCATATTTATTACTTCAAATCTCAAACGCTATTTCATTAATTCAATTAAATCATTAAATGATACATCAAATAATTTTAGCCCATCAGTTTGGAGTTGTTCCCCAGCTTCTGCAAGATTAACATATCGATTTATTTCTTCAATTATATTATGAGCGTTATCCATATTATTAGTTAAACTAAGAGCTGCATTACCATGATCTCTAAATGCATTTAGGGTATTATCAGGAACAGTGTTAATTGTATCAGGCGCGATTAAATCTTCAACATACATTACATCTGAGTACTCAGGGTTTTTGGTGCCAGTACTTGCAAATAGTAAAAATTGTGGTGTAGCGCCAGCAGTTTTTAAATGGCTAAACACTTCGCCATTAAATATATCTTTGTATGCTCTATAAGCTTCTTTACACAAGTTTATCGCAGCTTTACCTTTTAGTGGAATTGGTAATTTAGTATCTACGGCAGTGTCAATTCTAGATAAGAAGAAACTCGCAACTGCTTTGATGTTTTTTACTGATAAGTCTTTATTCAGGCGGTTATTTAATCCGTTAATATATGCTTCCCATACGTTAAGAACTTGTTCTAAAGAAAAAATCAAAGTTATATTGATATTTATCCCAAGAGTAGTTAATTCTTGAAAAGCTTTAATCCCAGCAGGGGTTGCTGGGATTTTAATCATGGCATTGGGGCGGTCAATTTTGCTCCATAAGCGTTTAGCATTGCTAATAGTGCCTTTTATATCATTTGCTAAAAGTGGCGATACTTCAAAACTAACATAACCATCAGTATGATTAGAACTTATATATAATTCACGCATTAAATCACAAGCAAGTTGTATATCTGGAATAACTAGCGCCTCATAGCGCTCTTCGTGGCTTAGATTGGTTGATTTTAATTTGGCTAAATCACTTTGATAGGATGAGTCATTACTAATTGCTTTATGAAAAATAGTTGGATTAGAAGTAACTCCAGCAATTCCATCATCTAATATTAATTTATTTAATTTGCCTGAGTTTAATAATTCTCTTGATAAATTATCTAACCAAATTTTTTGTCCAAATTGTTTAATATCAGCTAATTTACTCATAATGTAATTACTCACTTTATTTAAAATGTTTTTAATGCTCACACATACAAAAATATTGTTTTTGGTGCCTCGTAATGCCTATATCTTGTCTCGCACTGCAAAAACAATTCTTAGTGGAACATATAAGCTAGTATGATATACTAATGCCGCTTAATCTGTCAAATCTGGATCTCGAATAATGTTTTTGTCTTGATCATATGGCCAGTATTTGACGTATAAAAATTTGCGAAGGTAAAAGAATGAGTGTTGTAGTTGATAATGAACAGCTTAAAGAATGGTTAGACTCAATTGATGGCGTAATTGATAATGAATCAACTGATGTTGCAGAGGGTATTCTTAAAGAAGTAGCTAAACGTCTAAAAGAACGTGGTGGAAAAAATATTTCTGGTAGCTCTACAACAGAATATTTAAATACAATCCCACTAGATAAACACCAGGTTTATCCTGGGGACAGAAATATAGAAAAAAAACTAGCAGCTTATATACGTTGGAATGCTGCAGTTATAGTTGCTAAAGCCAATAAAGATAGTAGTGAACTAGGGGGGCATATTTCGTCATATGCTTCATCAGCTAGTTTGTACGAGGTTGGATTTAATCACTTTTGGCAAGCACCTAAGGGTGAACTTCATGGTGATATGATATTTATCCAAGGACATTCTTCTCCTGGGGTTTATGCAAGAAGTTTTATGGAAGGGCGTTTGTCTGAAGAGTTATTATTAAACTTCCGTAAAGAATCAAAGCATAAAGGTTTATCTTCTTATCCACATCCATGGTTAATGCCTGACTATTGGCAGTTCCCTACAGTATCAATGGGACTTGGGCCATTAATGGCATTATATCAAGCGCGGTTTATGAAATATCTGGGTGATCGTGAACTAATCAAAAATGAGGGTCGTAAAGTTTGGTGTTTTATTGGGGATGGTGAAACTTCAGAGCCTGAAACTCTTGGTAATATTCATATTGCTTCAAAAGACAAGTTAGATAATCTAATTTTTGTGATTAATTGTAATCTACAGCGGTTGGATGGGCCTGTAAATGGTAATGGTAAAATTATTCAAGATCTTGAAGGTTTATTTAACGGTGCTGGTTGGAAAGTTATTAAAGTTATCTGGGGTAAAGGCTGGGATGCACTATTAGCTAAAGATACAACAGGTAAATTAAAAGAGTTAATGATGGAAACTGTGGATGGAGAGTATCAGGCGTTTAGAGCTAAAGATGCAGCTTATATTCGTCAGAAATTCTTTGGTAAAAAACCTGAGACTTTAGAGCTTGTAAAAGATATGACAGATGATGATATCTGGCGCCTAACTCGTGGTGGTCATGATATTGATAAGATATATGCTGCTTATAAAGAAGCTTCTTCTAACCCAGAAGGTAAACCAGTTGTTATTCTCGCTAAAACTATTAAAGGTTTTGGGATGGGGCATGAAGGCGAATCTCAAAATGTAGCTCATAATACCAAAAAACTATCTACTGATACTCTAAAAGGTATCCGCAATAAATTCAATATTCCAGTAACTGATGAACAAATTGAAGAATTACCATTTTTAATGCCAGACAAAGATAGCATTGAAGACAAATATTTACATGCTCAAAGAGAGAAACTAGGCGGCTATTTACCAGTTAGAAAACCAATTAATGTAAATCTAGCAATTCCACCATTGTCTGCTTTTGATGTATTACTTAAAGGTAGTGGGGATCGTGAAATGTCAACTACTATGGCATTTGTTCGAATTTTAAATGTACTCATTAAAGATAAAGAAATTGGTAAACTAGTTATTCCCATTGTGCCTGATGAGTCAAGAACTTTTGGTATGGAAGGTATGTTTAGGCAGCTTGGTATTTGGTCACATGTGGGGCAATTATATACTCCTGAAGATTCAAGCCAACTAATGTTCTATAAAGAAGATATCAAGGGGCAAATTTTCCAAGAAGGTATTAATGAACCAGGTGCAATGTCAACTTGGATTGCAGCAGCAACTAGTTATGCCAACCATGGATTAGCTACTATTCCGTTTTATGTATATTATTCTATGTTTGGCTTTCAAAGAATAGGTGATTTAGCTTGGGCTGCTGGAGACATGAGAGCTCGTGGGTTTATGATTGGTGGAACAGCAGGTAGAACTACCTTAAATGGTGAGGGCTTACAGCATGAGGATGGCCATAGCCATATCCAAGCAGGACTGATTCCAAATTGCGATAGTTATGACCCTACGTTTGGGTATGAATTAGCTGTGATTATACGTCATGGTATGCAGCAAATGTTTGTTGAAAATAAAGATAAGTTCTTCTATATAACTGTTATGAATGAAAATTATACTCATCCTGAAATGCCAAAAGGTGTAGAAGATGATATCATTCGCGGTGCTTATTTATTTAGAAAAGCAGGTAAGTCAAAATTAAGGGTTAATTTACTTGGTAGTGGTACGATTTTCCGTGAAGTAATTGAGGCCGCTAATCTATTAGAAAAAGATTTCGGGGTAAGTAGTAATTTAATTTCTGCTACTTCTTACAATATTCTTCATCGAGATGGTATGAATATTACCCGTAGTAATATGTTAAATCCAACAAAAGTAGCTAAAAAACCATTCATTACTGAATTACTAGAAAAAAATAGTGCAAACGTAACTGTTTCAGCAACTGATTACATTCGAAATTATGCTGAGCAAATTCGTGAGTATGTACCTGGGCGTTATAGCGTTCTTGGTACTGATGGTTTCGGACGTTCGGATCTACGTGCCCAACTTCGTGAGTTTTTTGAAGTAAATCGTTATTATATAGTGGTTGCAGCACTTAAAGGGCTGGCTGATGAAGGGCTAATTGAAGCAGATGTAGTTGCTAATGCAATTAAAAAATATAAGATTCTGACTAATAAGTCTAATCCTTGGGAAGTTTAAATTAATTATTTATATAAAGGTAGGTTAGAATGTCTCTAATGGAGCTAAGAATTCCGGATATTGGTGGAAGTTCAGATGTTAACGTGGCTGAGGTTTATGTTAATGTAGGGGACACCATAAAGATTGATGATAATTTAGTAATGCTTGAAACAGATAAAGCAACGATGGAGGTTCCATCAACTGCGTCTGGTGTTGTTAAAGAGGTTGTTATCAAAGTTGGCTCTAAAGTAAATGAAGGCGACTTGATGTTAAAGATTAAACTTAGTTCAAGTAATGAAGTGGTTTCTCCTGAAGAAAAGGTAACACCTCCTGTTGCAGCACCTGTAGTACCAGTTGTAGAATCCTCTCTACCTAATGAAAAACCTGTAGCTCCAGTAGTCAGTCAAAATAATCCACCAATTGATGAAGACTCATTTAGTCGGGCATATGCAGCTCCTTCAATTAGAAAACTCGCTCGTGAATTAGGAGCTAATTTAGGCGCTATTAAAGGTAGTGGTGATAAAGGGCGTATTACTGAAGCTGATCTAAAATTATTTGTAAAAGGTATTTTAACCAATCCAACTTCTAGTGTTGGTGCTGGAACTGGGTTAGATTTATTACCTTGGCCTAAAGTTGATTTCACTAAATTTGGTGAGGTCGAAGTAAAAGAACGTTCACGAATTAAAAAACTATCAGGTGCCAATTTATCGCGTAATTGGATAACGATTCCTCATGTTACTCAGTTTGATGAAGCTGATATTACAAGTTTGGAAGAATTCAGAAAACAAATAAATGAAGAGTACAAAAAAACTGAGATTAAAGTATCACCCCTAGCATTTTTAATAAAAGCATGTGTATTTGCTTTGAAGAAATTTCCCGAATTTAATTCATCAATTGATGGTGATAATATTGTATACAAAAAATACTTTAATATCGGATTTGCTGCAGATACACCACAAGGTTTAGTAGTGCCGGTACTTAAAGATGCTGATAAAAAAGGTGTTATCCAAATAGCACAAGAAACTAGCGAGTTAGCTAAATTAGCACGCGAGGGTAAACTAAAACCTCTAGATATGCAAGGTGGTAGTTTTACAATTTCAAGTCTTGGTGGTATTGGTGGTACTGCATTTACTCCTATTGTAAATGCTCCAGAAGTTGCAATATTAGGTGTGTCCAAATCAAGTATTAAACCAGTGTGGAATGGTAAAGAATTTGCACCGCGTCTAATGATGCCATTATCATTATCATATGATCATAGGATTATTGATGGGGCATTAGCTGCGAAGTTTACTACGTATTTAGCACAGGTTATGGCAGACGTTCGTCGTTTAGTACTGTAATAGATAGATGCTTCTCAAAAACTTTAACTAATGCCAGTGCTTTTTTGCATTGGCTATATAACTTATTTTTCTCATTAGTGTAGTCAATGCGACTATACTATTTTTATTCTATTTCTAAAGTTTCTTATAAAATTTATCAAGTATTCCTCTTTACTTCTAGATGCTATCATTATAGCGATAAATAAAGTATTTTTGAAAAAAAATACTGATTTTGAATTTATTGATGATGGTCTACTATTAAAGTCAGCTCATATTAGCTGTGTAAGCATCTGAATAACATTTATATTATTCTATTAAATATTCTACTTAAAAATTATTCTTAAAAAGCATTAAGTATCTAAATATAATAACTCCCGTGATTAGTTAAGAGTCACAAAAAGAGTATTTAATAAAATTGTTTTTTTAGGACTATTTAAAAGTGAAATTAATGAAAAAAAATATAATTAGTTTATGTTTCTTAAGTTTTTCTACAGTATATGCGAATAATTTATCAAATCTAAGTGAATCACAAATATTAGCAAATTATGATGGTGTAGTTGGTGATGCACCTAAACAAGAGACAATTTCAAATGCTGGAGCAGCTGTTGAATTTACCCCCAATGCTAGTCAATATTATACTTATTTTGCCCAGAGTTTAAGTAATGGTGTATACTATGAAGCCAGGCTATATGCCAGAAATAATTATCTTTCGAGTCTTCCATTAGTTACTGTTCCAGTCTCTGGAATATCTAATCCTTGGGGGTATGGAGTAACGGCTAAACTAGGTTACAACTTTCATATTTCTGAAGATACAGAAATTACACCTTATATTAGGATTAATGCATACGATAATATGAATATGGGTGTGGTATATGCTGATAATCTTGGAAACTATATTAATTCGCAAACTTACTCATACTTTGTTGGAGGTAAGCTAGCTTTTAGAGCTACACCTAAATTCACCCCATATGTCGACATATTTGGTGGTTATCAGACAAATACCTTACAAGGCGCACTTCCTGGTGGACCAATAAAAATCCAATCAATTGATTCGAATGTAAATCAGTGGGCTGTAACTTATGAGATTGGTATTGCGGGTAAATTGAGTGAACATATATCGATTATACCTTATTTACAGTATATAACTCAGCAAAGTCAGTTGGATCAAAATGCTTTAAATACAATCAATCAAGGTGGCTTGGGTGTTAATCCGCTTACTACAACACAGCAAGCGTATGGTTTAAAATTAAATGTGGCTTGGTGAGTATAATGAAAAAACATATATTTTGCTATCTATTGTTAATTTTGGGTCTATTTGCATGCAATTCGGGAGGTGGAAGTAATAATATTAATCTACATCAATGCTCACCAACCACTTTGGGAGGAGAGTGTTTAACTACTCTAGATAATTTGATACCTGGTCAGTCCAATGTTGGTGAATATGTTATTAATATGAAAAAAGATGGTACTTTGGCTAAATTTATTAAGAAATGTAATGATGGTGAACTTGATGATGATTTGTTCAAGCGTGGTTCTGATTATGCTAACCTTGATGATGGTGGACAAATTGGAGTTTCTGCTCCACAAGGAATTGCTGGTGTAGTAGCACCTGATGGTAAAATAATGCTATTTAATGGCCACCATCATACCTATGCATTGTATAAATTAGCAGAGCTAGTAGAACATGGAGATAAGAGTATTGATAAGGAAAAATGTAATTATTCCGATAAGCGAGTTTATGTGCATGTTAGTGATAATTATTATAATTCTAGGTTTTCACAAGACCTTCCATTGAATGATGCATATAAATATATGATTGATCGTTTAATTTTTGAGAGAAGAGTGTGGTTAAAAGATGTAAATTATCAACCTATATCTTTTGAAAGCTTACCCCGTACTTTTTTGACAATGGGCAATGATCGTTATCGTAGTTTAATTAAATTAATTCAAGAGCATAAGTGTAATAAAGATAAAAAGAAAAATCCAGAGTTTAAATGGCAGCAACTAATTGATGGTGAGAGTATTGAACCATTTGTTGAATTTACTTGGGGTGAGAAATTACGTGCTATGAAAATTCAAGAATTAGGTTATGATCCATACCAACTGTTGCCTTATGATTATGACCCTAATACTAAAAAATGCAAAACGACAGGCAAGAATGGATGTAAAGATGTGGCTGAAGAATTAACAATTGAAGCGTATAATTATATTAATAAACGTTATGATGAGTTTAAAGGTTTCCCTGGCTACAACTATAAAGCAAAACCAGAAACATATATTTGCGAAGAAGAAAAAAAGGAGGAATAATTCAGAGGGGCAACATAGTTGCCCCTAAGGGATTAAACTTTTAGTTTACGGTAGATACTAATTATCTTTAGTGCGTTTTGCAAATGTTTATATTTTACTACATTAATTTCAATAAAATTATGTTACACTTAAGCTCTTTTAAAAATAAATTTTTATGATTATAAGCTAGCGTTAAACCTAAATAATTAATCAAATATATTTGCAATTAGAGCAAGAGTATTATGGGCTAACATCATGCTAATATTGAAAACATGAGTATGGGGAGTTAAATGTCAATAAATAAAATTTCTATTATAGGTCATCGGGGTGCTAGATCTTATGCCCCCGAAAATGTTATACCTGGATATGAAGTTGCACTAGAATGTGGTGTTGATTCAATTGATGTTGATGTTGTTACAACTTCTGATAAAGTATTACTTGCCTATCATGATCTTCATATTAACTCTGATATTTTATCAAGCACTAATACTAGTAAAGTTATAGATAATACAATTTTAGTTAAAGACCTTACTTTAACAGAGCTAAAAAATAGTTATACTGTAGAGCTTAACCCCAATAGTAATTATTCAAAATGGTTTCCAGAACAAAAACAATTCCCCAATACTCGACTAAATAGTTTACAGGAAATCGTTGATTTCATAAATCTAAAAACTAATAATACTATTCAAATTCAAATTGAAATAAAAAATAGCTTTTTGCATCCAGAATGGAGCGAAATCCCAAGTGAATTAGCACTGTTAGTATATGAGTTTATCAAAAAAAATGATCTAATAAATCGAATAAAAGTACAAGCATTTGATTGGAGAATATTAGTAGCACTAAATCAATTTAATCCTAATATAAAAACTGCATACTTATTTGCCTATGATACTAAAGACAATTATCAAAAATTGTTTGCTAATTCAAAGGTAATGGATATAGCTAATAAAATGCCAAAAAGTGAATTAGCATTTCTTCCTAACCTGGTTAAGGCGTTAGGTGGCTACTCTTACGAACCTGAAGATAACGAACTTAGATATGAAGACGTAGTTAAAGTTAAAAAACTAGGCTTAAAAATTTTTGTTTGGACTTGGCCAGAACATTCAGGGTTTGTATATAATCCAGAATTGATTAAAAAATTAATATCTTGGGGGATTGATGGAGTTATAACTGATAATCCCAATGAATTAAGAGAGTTACTTAAAAACAAATTTTAGTTTTGTTCAGCTTTAGTAGATGCCAAAGTTCTTGTAATTGGATATACATGATTAACATTTCAGTCAGTAAATTTTCTTAGTGGTTTTAAGGTTTAAGGGAAAATTCACTAAAAAAGTAAGCCGATATTAATTCCAATCATATTTTGTGGTTTTAACGTGGAGTTAATAATTGAAGCTGAGGAATAACCTTGATAAATAATATTATGTGTAATTTGGTCGTTAGTCAAAGCAGTAGAATATTGATAAAATAATTCAATATTTAATTTTTCATACGGATTAATTTGTAGTGCTGGGGTAATATTTAAATAAGAATTTAATAAATCTGAATGTGCCAATGTGGTTTCTGTATTTGGTACAATAGTTTTTTGTTGCTCTAAAGTTATATTTGTATCCATTGATAGTTTTAAAGTTTTGCTAAGTGCTAACTCTGGTTTTATACCACCCATAATATTAAGATTTACATCACTATAATTAAAAATCGGCTCAGAATTATCTGTATAAAAAGTCATGTTTGAACTATCAAAACCCACTCCAATATATGGGATAAATATTAGATTATTATAACTATTTAAGGCATAGCCAACTTTACCACTCATGCTAATATTATTAGATATTCTTTGAGGTTGAACAACATTTAGATGAGCCGTCTGAAGGTTAGTTACTCCACTAAGATTAATGCTTCCCCACAAATTATCACGAAGTATACTTGCGTTAATCCCAATTCCGTAATTATAATAATCACCAACTGCACCGGCAACCAAATTTAGGTTTACGTTTGAATCGAATCGTTCAAAATTCAAGTTTGATGCAAATGATGTTAATGGAAAAAATGTTAAACTTACTATTATTATCTTATTCACATATGTCCCATATTATTCAATTAGTTAATCCTAGTCTAGTTAAGTGGGCCACTATAACATATAATGATGCATATGTCAACTATTGGACGCAGATCATCCTTGTTAATTTTTTAAAATTTGCAAATGAGAATCATTATCATTTATAATAACTGCCTATTATATAGAGATTATTAAATATATTTGATCAATTTCGCGACTTATAATTGTTATGATATGTGAATTATTATAGATATTAATTAATTAACTGTGTTACAATGTAACACTCGGTGAGTTTTAAGTTTTAGAGGAATAAAATGTTAAGAAAAAAATTGGCATGTATTTTAGGTTTTACATGTCTTAGGATTACGCAGGTTTTTGCAGATGATGTTGATTTGGGTTCTCATGGTTCAGAAGCAGAAGTAACATCTCCCGCAGCAAGTTATATTTCATCTACTGGCTATATTCAAAATCCATATGTTGGAATGAGTAGTGGTGGTGGAACAGCTAGTGTAGAAGAGAGTCAAATAGAGTTACAAAATATAGCGAGCAAATGGTTTAATAATGGAACTTGGAATGTATTTGGAACTGCCAACTATGTTGATGCAAATGGATCTAATAATTATAGTTATGCAGCAAATATATTTGCCCAAACTGGCCAAGTTGCTGGATTTTCTTTTGGAACCTTTATAACAATTGCTAATCCTTTTTTAGGTGGGATTAATCCATCAAATCCAGAGCAACAAGATCAAGGATCTCCGATAAATCAGCAAATTACGCCTCAAGAATTATTTGCTGAATATCAGTATAAAAATATCCTTCAAGTTGATGCGGGGTGGATTGGTATTAGTAATAGCCCATGGCTTACATATTATCAAAATAATGCGTTAAATCTTGTAACTTACCAGGGTGTTATGGCAAATATTCATCCAGGTGGAGGGTGGCTAATAACAGCTTTAGCATTAAATGGAATGCAAAGACTAGGTCAAACAGGGTTTTCCAATCAAACATTCTATAATTATAATCAGTTTTATAATGCTACAGGTATAGAAGAGATTGGCGGTGGTGGAAGCTCTGGTACAACTGCATTAGGAGCACAGTGGTCAACACCATCCAATGATTTCAATGTTAGGTTGTGGGGTTATCAATTTAATAATTATGCTAATTTAGCATATATTGATTCTAATTTAAAATTTCCTATAAATAAGGATTTGAGTTTAACTCTTTCAGCTCAAGGCGGTATAGAAGGTAGTAATGGAGGTGATAATAATGTTTTCACCCAAGCAAATTTAGGAAACGTAAACAGTAACTTTATTGGTGTGCAACTTGGTCTAAATTATGATAAATTTTCGGTTCAAGCAGCATATAATAATATTTGGGGCGGTGAAGATTCTTATATGGGTGGTGGGATAGTTTCACCAGCTACATATGGTATTCAAACAGATCCTTTATATACCCAAGGGTGGATGATGGGCATGGTTGAATTGTCAGGTGGTAGTGCTTATAAAATAGCCCCAACCCTAAACTTACTTGATGGTAATTTACAGATTGGGCCAAGCTATGAGTATTTTGCAACTACAAGTGTACCAGCAGTTGCAGAGTATGATCTCCAAATAGTTTATAATGTGCCACAAGTAAAAGGCTTGACTATATTTGGTGGTTACGGCTATCTGGTACAGGATAATCATGATTCAGAAGATGCTGATGGTAACAAGTATCAAGCACAAATAATGGTTAGCTATTTATACTAATTCTCTCTATAATTTGATGGGCAATAATATTTTTATTTGCCCTCATTGTTGTCGTTATGTTTAAAGATTTATCAATAATAATTACTTCATTCTCGTCGTGACCAAAAACTTTATTACTACTAACATCATTAGCTACTATTAGATCAAGATTTTTAGTTTTGATTTTATTCATTGCATACTCAAGAACATTATTTGTTTCAGCTGCAAATCCAACTACGAATAATTGTGGATTTTTTTCTTTGATAGTTGCTATTATATCTGGGTTTTTAGTTAAAGTAAGACTTATATTATCTTGCTTTTTTAGCTTTTGATGTGAGTAATCCTTTATTTTATAATCACATACTGCAGCACAACCAATAAATATATCCGTATTTTTTATATTTTCTAAACACGCATCTAACATTTCATTACTTGTTGTAACTTCAATAAATTTGGTGATGTTGTTTGGGGCATTTAGGTCAGTAATTCCAGATATTAGGCATACATTTGCTCCGTGGCTTGATAGTGCACGAGCTAAAGCATAGCCCATTTTTCCTGAAGAGTGGTTTGAGATATAGCGAACAGGGTCAATAGCTTCCATTGTTGCACCAGCTGTTATCATAACATTTTTACCAATAAGTAATTGAGCTTTATTGAGTAGTGAATGGGTGATGTTATCCATAATTTCACTAGCTGAAATCATGCGACCTTCTCCAACATCTCCACAAGCTTGTAATCCACTATCAGGGCCCCAAAATTTGTAACCAAATTCATGAAGTCTTTGAATATTAAATTGAGTTATTTTGTTTTGCCACATATTTTTATTCATGGCGGGAACTAAATATACAGGTTTTATAGTCGCAAGAATAGTTGAAGTTAATAGATTATCAGCAAATCCTCCTGCGAGTTTTGCTAGGGTATTGGCACTTAGTGGTGCTATAACTATTAGATCAGGCCATCTTGCTAAGTTAATGTGAGACAGGACGTCTGTGTCAGTATATTCATTACCATGAAATACTTCAGCATCAAATGATGCTAAAGAAATTGGAGTTACAAAATTATTAGCATCTTTAGTTAGAATTACTTTTACACTATGACCTTCTTTTTTGAGAAGGTGACATAGTTCAATGGTCTTGTAAGCAGCAATGCTTCCTGTTATTCCGATTAGTATTTTAGCCAATGTTGTTTCCATTTTATGGTTAAATAGTTGAGAGAGATCAGTCACCCCATATTATATTGTCAATAAGCCTGGTGCTACCAATAAAAATTGCAGTTGCAATGATAATTTTACCGTTAATAGTATGAACCGGTTGTAGCGTATCATAATCTACAATCTCTAAATAATCAGCTTTTGCATTAGGTGTTTTTCTAATTAAGCTAATACCATCAGTAATTAAAGTATTTATATCAGTTTCACCTTTTTTTATTAGACTTACTAGATGATTAAGTACATTAGGTACTATTAGTGCTGATCTTTCTTCAGCGACTGATAAATAACTATTGCGAGAACTAAGGGCCAAGCCATCATGAGTTCTTTGTGTTTTGCATGGTATAATATCAATTGGCATATTTAACTCCTTTACAATTGTTTCAATTATGCGTAATTGCTGAATATCTTTTTGACCAAAAAATGCCATATTGGGCCTTACCAGATTAAATAACTTAGTAACAACAGTACAAACTCCGTCAAAATGCCCCGTTCGTTTAGCTCCACATAGATGATCACCAAGTAGTTCAACGTGTACTGTGGTTTTAGGTGGATAACCATTAGAATAAATTTCGTTAGCATTTGGTGTAAATATAAGATCTACACCGTGTGATTTACAAATACTAATATCATTTTCTAAATTTTGGGGGTAATTATCCAAATCTTCATTAGCTCCAAACTGTAAAGGGTTTACGAAGATACTAACTACAACTAAATCAGTTTGTAGTTTTGCAGTTTTTATTAAAGACATATGCCCATCATGCAAATAGCCCATTGTTGGGACGAATCCGATGGTTTTATTATCTTGTTCTAAACGCCATTTTTGTAGTGCTTTGGTGCTATTAATAATTAACATTATTATCTTAACCTAAACTCTCTATAAGTTGCCGCTTTGATTGCTCTACATCTAGTTTATAATTTTTTAGGGCATCGGTTAAATAGCCATAAGCATTAGCGTACTGAGTAACAAATTGATATTTTTTATTTGGGTCAAATCCTAATAAATCATGAAAAACTAGTACTTGTCCATCACAGTACATACCCGCTCCAATACCTATTGTTGGCACATTAATTTGATTGGTAATAGTTTTTGCTAGTTGTTCAGGTATGCATTCAAGAACTATGGCAGAAACTCCAGCTTCAACAAGTTTATGAGCAAAATCTATAATTTTATTGGCTTCATCAGTGGTTTTACCTTGAGTTTTAAAACCACCAAAAATATTTACTGATTGAGGAGTTAGTCCTATGTGTCCAATTACAGGAATTTGGGCATCTATTAAAGCCTTTACATGAGAGATAGTCTGTTCACTATTGATTTCAACTTTTACGGCATTACAGTAAGTGGATTTGATTATTTTACCTGCATTTTTAATTGTTTTTGCGAGTGTTGAGTGATAGCTAAGAAATGGCATATCAACTATAATAAAAGAGTTTGGTGCTCCATTTTTAACAGCTTTTGCATGATAAATCATATCATCAACTGTAACTGAAATCGTATTTTTATTACCAGCAAACACCATTCCCAAAGAGTCACCAACTAAGATAGTGTCAATTTCTGATTCGGCAACTATTTTTGCCGAAAAATAATCATATGCAGTTACCATTGATATTTTTTTATCATTTTGTTTATAAGTTTGGAAATCATTTAATTTAAACATCAGTTACTACCATAATAATTAGTGGAGACGCTTATTGAGAGTGAAAGACGAATGAGTATGGAATCCATACTTATATATATATTGCAACGTGACTCATAGTCGTTTGATACACTCAGATGTAGCGTTCTTTTAACTTATAAAATAATACCTTAATATTATTTAGGATGTTATTGTAACCTAATAGTTGCTATCCGTGGTGGATTTATTATTGGTGTAAGAGCCAAGTACATACTGGAAAATCATTTTATATTTATTAAGCTACTATTTTAACATTTTTGGTAAGCTCCAAGTGATATTCAAATGGCGTAAGTTTATTGTTAAATCGTTGATGTACTCGCTTCATATTATACCAATGTAGA